>CAIUPE010000129.1 GCA_903900975.1 uncultured Hyphomicrobiales bacterium
CTGCGTTCGACGAGATCACACCACAACGAATTAAACACGTTCAGGATCGCTTGAACGGCAGACCAAGACGTGTCTTAGATTACCACACGCCGAACGAAGCGTTCACCGCACTCGTTGCATTAGATCCTTGAGACCACCTTCATAAAAAACATATATATTTTTATTTAAATTCAAAAAATTTAGATATTATTATCGGTATAAATAAAATTATTTTATTTAAATGTTTTATTGTAAAAAATATTTTTCAAATTGATTATTTTATTTCAATATCATCGAATGGCTGGTGATTTTTATTTAAAAACGATCAGCCATTCGATGATGTTACCGGCAGTCGATCAGCCTTTGTTCTTATAATAGACGTCAAGGAACACGGCCAGGAGCAGAACAAGGCCCTTGATCACCTGTTGCAGATCGATGCCAACTCCCATGATCGACATGCCATTGTTCATCACGCCCATCATGAACGCGCCGACGACCGCGCCTACAACGGTGCCTACGCCGCCTGTTGTCGCAGCTCCGCCGATGAAGCAGGCGGCGATCACGTCCAGCTCGAAACCAAGGCCTGCTTTTGGCGTCGACGTGTTCAAGCGGGCGGCAAAAATCAATCCGGCAAGGGCAGACAAAACCCCCATGTTCACGAAGGCCAAAAAGGTCAGGCGTTCGGTTTTGATGCCGGAAAGTTTCGCGGCCTTTTCATTGCCACCCATCGCATAAATGCGGCGGCCAGCGGTCGTGTTGGTGGTAACAAAAGCATAGACGACGATCAGCGTGAACATCACGATCAGAACATTCGGCAAGCCTTTGTAAGACGCCAGCATATAGCTGAACAAAAGAAAGGCGGCTGTAATCATTAGATTGCGGCCGACAAAAATCGCGTGCGGTTCCTCAGCCAACCCATGCGCAAGTTGGTTCTTGCGTTCGCGGATATTGAAGAAAATGATCAGGGCCGTAACAATGACACCGATGACCATGGAAACGATATTGAAATTGGCGGGAATTAGGAAACCGAAACCCGACTTAAGCGCTTCAAAATCAGCGGGCATCATGCTCGGAATGAAGCCGGAACTCAACAGTTGGAACTCTTTGGGAAAAGGGCCAACCGAAGCACCACCCAGAATCCAAAGCGCCATTCCCTTAAACACCAACATACCGGCCAAGGTCACGATAAAGGCGGGTATCCTGTAATACGCGACGAAAAAGCCCTGCATCGCGCCGATTGCGGCACCAACCAGCAGACAAATCGCGGTTGCCGGAACGGGGTCCATCTTGTTGGTAACCATCAGGACGGCGGCCAAAGCTCCGACAAACCCTGAGACTGAGCCGACCGACAAATCGATATGGCCTGCCACAATGATCAATAACATCCCCAACGCCATAATCACGATATAGCTGTTCTGCAGGACGAGATTGGTCAAATTGAGCGGCATGAATAACACGCCATTCGTTGAAACCTCGAAATAGATCATAATGACGAGGAGCGACAAGAGCAGTGCATATTGGCGGATATTGCTCTTGAAGAACCGCATCATATCATTGTTGCGCCGCGCTGTTTCGATAGCTTCGGTCATTTTAGCCCTCCCATGACTTCATGATCGCCCGCATAATCGTTTCCTGCGAGGCCTCTCCGACCGGCATTTCTGCCACAAACCGACCTTCGTTCATGACATAAAGGCGGTCTGTAATTCCCAATAATTCCGGCATTTCAGACGAAATAACGATGATGGCTTTGCCTTCGTCGGCAAGGCGATTGATGATTCCGTAAATTTCATATTTGGCACCGACATCAATGCCGCGCGTCGGCTCGTCCAGAATCAATACATCGGGCCCCGCAAACAACCATTTGCTGAGAACGACTTTTTGCTGGTTACCGCCGGATAGATTGACGGTGGTTTGAAACACGCTTGAACAGCGTATGCTGAGATCCTGGCGGTACCGATTGGCCACAGCCAATTCCTTGGTGTCGTCGATCACCGTGTTTTTCGACACACCCTCTAAGTTGGCAAGCGTAATATTGTGTTTAATGTGATCAATCAGCACGAGACCATAGGTCTTGCGATCTTCGGTGGCGTAGGCGAGTCCGGCTTTCATTGCCTTCTCAACCGTACTGGTATCCACGGGTTTACCGTTTATTTTAACCTCGCCGGTAATTTTCTGACCATAGGTACGGCCAAAAAGGCTCATAGCCAATTCGGTTCGACCTGAACCCATGAGGCCTGCAATTCCGACAACCTCACCCTTTTTGACCACCATATCGACGCCCTTGATCATCTGGCGGTCGGCATGCAGCGGATGGTAAACGCTCCAATTTTTGATTTCCAGAATTGGCTCGCCAATTTTCGGCGTGCGTTTTGGATAACGATCCGTCAATTCGCGGCCGACCATCGCCTTAATGATGCGGTCCTCGCTGATCGTTTCGGCTTTGCAGTCGAGCGTATCGACCGTCATGCCGTCACGTAATACGGTGATGCGATCGGCGACTTTGGAAATTTCGTTCAATTTATGGGAGATCAGGATCGAGGCGATGCCATTGGCTTTAAATTCCTTCAACAGCGCCAAAAGCGCATCGGAATCGGTTTCGTTTAGGCTCGCCGTTGGCTCGTCGAGAATGAGAAGTTTGACGCGCTTGTTCAGCGCTTTGGCAATTTCAACCAATTGCTGCTTGCCGGTGCCGAGATTGGTAATGAGCGTGTTCGGATGCTCGTTCAGGCCGACTTTTTTTAACAGGTCCTTCGTGCGCCGAAACGCTTCGAACCAATCGATAATTCCATTTTTGCCGGGCTCGTGCCCTAAAAAAATATTCTCGGCAATCGAAAGCAAGGGCACCAGTGCCAGCTCTTGATGGATGATGATAATGCCGTCTTTTTCGCTATCTGCAATGTTTTTGAAGGTGCGTTCGGCACCCTCGAAAATGATATTTCCCGCATAGGTTCCGTGCGCATAAACGCCCGACAAAACCTTCATCAACGTCGATTTTCCTGCGCCATTTTCGCCGACAATCGCGTGGATTTCGGCGGGCATGACCGAGAGATTGACATTATCCAGCGCGTTAACGCCGGGAAATGTTTTGGTAATGGATTGCATTTCCAGGATCGGTTGCATGCAAGTCTCGCGGTTTAAGGATCGGGTCATTCGTTCACGCAGCGCGGCAGCCGCGAATCAATCGAAGTAGAATGAGGCGGGTCCCGCCAGAGGAAGGACCCGCCTTAAGATATTAGTTAAGCTGTTCAGCCTTGTAGTAGCCGGAGCTGATCATCATGTCCTTGATGTTGGACTTGTCAGCAGCGACTGGAACGAGGAGGTTCGAAGGAACGATCTTCACACCATTGTTGTAGGTCTTGGTGTCGTTGATCTGAACCTGCTTGCCCGACATGGCAGCGTCAACCATGGCAGCGGTCGTCTTGGCAAGAACGCGCGTGTCCTTGAACACAGTCGAATACTGCTCACCCGACAAGATACCCTTGACGGATGGAAGTTCGGCGTCCTGACCGGAGATGATCGGCATTGGCTGGCTGGCGGTACCATAGCCTACGCCCTTGAGCGAAGAAATGATACCACGGGAAAGGCCGTCATAAGGCGACAAAACCGCATCAACGCGCTTGTTAGAGTAGAAAGCCGACAGGAGGTTATCCATGCGAGCCTGTGCAACCGCACCGTCCCAACGCAAGGTGCCGACCGTCTTCATGCCCATCTGGTTCGACTGAACCACGAGTTGCTTCTTGTCGATCAATGGCTGGAGAACCGACATTGCGCCGTCATAGAAGAAGAAGGCGTTGTTGTCGTCTGGCGAACCGCCAAAGAGCTCGATGTTGAATGGGCCGGTTTTGCCCTTATTGATACCGAGGCCCTGAAGGAGCGAGTTGGCTTGCAACACGCCGACCTGGAAGTTGTCGAAGGTTGCATAGTAGTCGACATTGCCCGAATTGCGGATCAGGCGGTCATAAGCGAACACCTTCACGCCCTTATCGTGGGCCTTTTGGAGAATGTCCGAGAGCGTCGTGCCGTCAATGGCGGCAATGACCAAAACCTTGGCACCCTTGGTGACCATGTTTTCAATCTGGGCGAGCTGGTTCGGAATATCGTCTTCGGCATATTGCAAATCGGTTGCATAGCCGAGCGACGTGAATTCCTTCACCATGCTGTCGCCATCCGAAATCCAACGTGTTGAGGACTTTGTTGGCATCGAGATGCCGATCAGGCCCTTATCCGCCGCCGAAACGTGCGTTGTAAGCGAGAACGCCGCCAAAAGGGCGCCCGCCAACAGTGTTTTAATTGCTTTCATAGGTTTCCCCTGTTTCTCTAAAATTCCGGATTGCTATCCGGTTGTGCGGCAGTTCGGCTTTCGCCTCTCCCGAACCTCGGTAAAGTATCTCAATCAGCGTCGCGTTGCTCTGATCTGCCCAAGACAGATTAGCAAGCGCAAAGCTCGATTTCGATACCATGTTCTTGATAAAAGTGTGCGCAACCTCGGGTTGCTTTTTAACACCGTCCTGGGCGAGCTGCGGGGCCATCAATGGGCACTCCGCTGCATCGTTGGATCATTTTTAATGGCGTTAAGGCTATCATCCTTGGAATGCTGGATCAGAACCTGCATCGCTTTAGCGGCCTGATCAGGCTCATGCGCCTTGATGTGTAGAAAGACGGTGCGGTGCATTTCCATGCGGTCGGGGTGGCTCGTCGAGCGGGCGCTCCAATTCATACGAAAGGTCGCTAAAAGAGCCGATTCAATCAAGCTCCCTACCGACCGCAGCAAATCATTGCCGCTCCCTTCCAAAATCATTTGGTGAAAGGTCAAGTCGGCGTCAACTTGCTCGAGACTGCCAAGCGGGTGTACGATCATCCTTTCGAGCGCGTTCTCCATCTGCTCCAAAACGGTGCTGGTCGCATGGCGTGCGCACAAACGGGCCGCTTCCGGCTCGAAAATTGAACGCATTTCGAACAGGTTTTCAAGAAAACGGGGGTCGGGGCTTGAGGTCAGTTGCCAGCTCAAAACGTCGGGGTCGAGCAAGTTCCAGAATTCGCGCGACCTAATCCGCGTGCCTGTTTTAGGGCGAGATTCCGTTAATCCTTTGGCGGACAAGAGCCGTACCGCTTCTCGCACCGCCGTTCGGGATACCGAGAATTCAGATTGAATTTCAGCCTCGGTCGGCAGATTGGCCCGGTCGCCCAATTTCCCCGATACAATACGAACACCAAGAGATTCAGCGACTTGTTCGGCAAGACCCAGCCGCTTTCGTGCGCTTAACCCTCCCTGACGAACATCCATACGGGTCCCAACCTCATTATTCTTATTTGTACTATGATAGTATAATTAACGAGGGCTTGGCAATGGACGTTTTCGGCAACGTTTAAAAGCGCCCTGTCATTCCCCACTTTTTACTTCGTAAATTGGCAATTATCGAGCATCGTTCGACATTATTCTCGAGGCCGAGTTGACAAACACGTCTCTTTGCGTGCTTTTTTGTCGCATAAACGATCGGGGCTCGCCGTACGCCAGCCCCGTTTGATCCGGTCGAGCGGTTCCGGTCATCGCGTTCATCACCTTTTTCGATTGACCCTGAAAGGAGCCGCTATGCGTCGTCCATTTCGTCGGTGTATTGCCACAATTATGTTGGCTTTTGCCACGCTATCACCCGCCTTCGCCCAAAGCGATCCTCTCACGGTCTTTGCCGCAGCGTCCCTTAAAGATGTGCTGGAGGCCGCGGGTAAGTCTTATGCCGCCAGCGGAGGACCTGAGGTGCGGTTTTCGTTTGCCGCTTCATCGGCCTTGGCCAAACAAATTGAAGCCGGTGCGCCGGCGGACCTGTTTGCTTCGGCGGATTTGAAATGGATGGATTACGTGTCGGACAAGCAGCTGATCCGGACCGATACCCGCGTGAACCTTTTGGGCAATGCGCTGGTCGTGATCGCGCCTGCCGCGAGCGGGCTGGAACAGTTGCCGTTAACACCAGACGCATTCTCAAAAGCGCTCGGAGACGGCAAGCTGACGACGGGCGAAGTCAATTCGGTTCCAGTGGGCATATATGCCAAAGCAGCAGCCCAAAAACTCGGTCTATGGGACGTGATCGAGCCCCATTTAGCGCAGTCGGATAATGTCCGCGGCGCGTTGGCTTTTGTCGCCCGTGGCGAGGCACCGCTTGGCATTGTCTATGCCACCGACGCCAAAGTCGAAAAGGCCGTTAAAGTCGTGGCAATTTTCCCCGAAGCGAGCCACGAACCGATTATCTATCCTTTTGCGATAACGGTTACCGCCAAGGGTGACCGAGCTCAAAAATTCCTTGATTACCTCAAGTCGCCAGCTGCACGAAGCATTTTTGAAGCTGCGGGCTTTCCGGTTCTAACGCCATAGGATGCGGCCATTCCAGGCTACATTTATCACATTAAAGGCCCGATGCGGGTTGCGCATCGGGCCTTAATTTTATTCGCAGACGGTGCCAGGTTGGCAATTTTTCTTGTGTTGGCCATGGCCGGCATTCGGCTCGCCGCCGCCATTTCCGCCTTTCGGCATATCGAAATGGGGTTGTTGGCTGCCACCAAAGTTGCCGCCATTGTTGCCCTTCGGCATTTCAAACATCGGCTTTTGGTTGCCCTGCATGCCGCCATTATTATCGCGTGGTGCATCGATCCGACGCTGAGGCTGTTCGAACTGAGGTTGATGACCCATGCCGCCATTGCCGCCACCGAGCGGTGCATGTTGGAAAACGCCATCGTGACGCGGCTGAGGCGCACCTTCAAAATGCGGCTGATGCATTTCGGTCGGATGGTCCCATTCCGGGCGCCGCCAATGATCGCGATCATGGAACCACGGGCGATGGTGATAATGTTCACCCCAATATTCTTCGAGGCTGAAACTTAAGATCATTAGTCCGAGGAACGGTGCAGCCGAATAAATCGGTTCACGTCTTCCGTCCATGTCGAATTCCAGAAAGTCGCCGGGCACCCAACCCCGCTCGTCAAAGGTTACGACATCACACCACTGATAACCATCGATGCAGCCGATAACGTCAACGGACGAGCCATGGCGTAACCGTTCAACCCGCGGCATATCATAATCAGGTCCAGAAAACAGAAAGGTATTATCGACGACGAATGCCTCTGAGGCTTCCGCCTTCAGGGCAAGGCCGACAACGAACAGACTGGAGATGAGGGTAAGTAACCAGGGACGAAGGGACACAGAATTTACTCCAACACAGGAACGAAGGTCGGTGGGATAACGGTCCGACCGGATGGACTAGACGCCTGCGAGGCTGAATGGTCCATTAACGCCGCTCAGCACTCAGGCTATAAACCAACTTATTGTAGGAAGCCGATCATGGGTGTTGCGGTGCCATCGGTCTGATTGACCGGCTCCGTTCCGAAGCGAAGCGAAATTAATCGCAGGATGGAACCAAAATCATACGACGTATGGTCGACATAGCCCGGTTTGACCATCGGTCCGATGGCAATCAGCGGAACCCGTGTGCCCGGCCCCCATTGGTCGCGGCGGGGAGGGGCTACGTGATCCCAAGCGCCGCCATTTTCGTCATAAGTGATAAGGACAAGGGTCGAATTCCAGCTCGAACTCTTTTGAAGACGTTCGATGAGATCGACGATGTGGTTGTCGGCATCCGTGACATTGGCATAGCCCGGATGCTGATTCAGCGCGCCGATCGGTTTATAAAAAGCCACGTTCGGCAGCGTGCCCTCGTCAATGGCGCTTAAGAAGTCACGGGCATCTTTAAGATGCCGCTTCTGCCCCTCCGAGCCCGGGGCAAGGTCTTTGAAATAGGCCAGCGGTTGATGGTGGAACTGGAACAGGGGATCAGGCTTTCCCGCCATCGCATCATAATAGCCTCCCGAATACCATGCCCATGAGACCTGCTTTTCGTCCAGACGATCCCCGATATGGGGCATGGTTTGCGGTGGCACAAGCCGCGCATTGTCCGTGTCGCTCGGGGCATGCAGATAGATCGAGCGGCTGGTATTAACCGCGTAGCCATCGGGCGTCACCTGACCGTCTTTGATCGGCAAGCCGTCTTTTCCGATTGTCGCTACGATAGCGGGCGGTGCGTCGGGCCACCGGAAGGCGCAAGCGCAAACGAGGTAGGCATGATTCAAAAACGAGCCGCCAAAAGCCGAGTGAAACATCCGATCGCCGAGTGCATAATGCTGCGCTAACTCCCATAGATGGGAGCCTTGATAATCGTAATGGCCATAGGAAAGGCCCGCCGCCGTTGAATAGGCGACAAATTTATCCATTTTGCCGCCGTCGATTTGGAGTTGTTCGCGGTAGAATTCGTGGATCAAATCGCCTGTCTTACCCGAGGGAGGCACCAAATCGCCGATCGAGAAAGGCTTGTTCGGTAAATCCGCCGGAAAGCGCGGGTCCGGAGCGGCGGGCTTCAGGTTGGAATTAATCGGCTGCGGGAGGGTTACATAAGGATGCCCCTCGCGGTCGACCTGCGGCGGCAATTGCTCGGCGGGCGGAATGCCGTCGGCCCCCGGGAACGCGCCAAACAAATTATCGAAGCTACGATTTTCCTCGAAAATGACGACAATATGGTCAATTTTTCCCAAGGATGCGGGAATTTCGGCCCATGCCGGGGAAAGTCCAGTCATGCAAGCTAAAAGGAGGGTACTAACATAGGGCTTCATGGGCACAGATCCTAAAGCGGTCGAAGGGGTACAAGCATCCCGCTCTCGCGAAAAATACTCCCCCTGTTACCCTAATGGCGCAATATCTTCCAGCATCAAACCGGCGTCAGGAATGCGACCCCGCATAAGGATGGGAGGATGCACTGCTGTCGAAAGGCTAGAAATTACCTGAAGCCTTGTATAGTCTGATGACAATATCATGTCGTTTTGTCAGATTCAGGATCAGCATTATGCCCGTTTATCGCTCCCGAACCACCACCCATGGCCGCAACATGGCAGGGGCCCGTGGCCTTTGGCGGGCCACCGGCATGAAGGACGAGGATTTTGGCAAGCCGATCATCGCGGTGGTTAATTCCTTTACCCAATTTGTTCCGGGCCATGTCCATTTGAAGGATCTGGGCCAATTGGTGGCGCGCGAGATTGAAAAGGCGGGCGGCGTTGCCAAGGAATTCAACACGATTGCGGTCGATGACGGCATCGCGATGGGGCATGATGGCATGCTTTATTCGCTACCATCGCGGGAACTGATCGCCGATAGCGTCGAATATATGGTCAATGCCCATTGCGCCGATGCCATGGTTTGCATTTCAAACTGCGACAAAATCACGCCCGGCATGTTAATGGCTGCGTTGCGGATCAACATTCCGGTGGTCTTTGTGTCGGGCGGCCCGATGGAGGCTGGCAAGGTCACGCTGAATGATTTGGAACACGCGGTCGATTTGGTCGACGCGATGGTCGCCGCCGCCGATGATCGCATCAGCGACGAGGATGTCGCTAAAATCGAGCGTTCAGCGTGCCCGACCTGCGGTTCCTGCTCGGGAATGTTTACGGCTAATTCGATGAACTGCCTCACCGAGGCTTTGGGTCTTGCTTTGCCAGGCAACGGATCGGTGCTTGCCACCCATCGGGATCGCGAGCGGCTGTTCCTGGAAGCAGGCCGGACGATTGTTGACCTCTGCAAACGCTATTATGAGCAGGACGATGCCTCCGTCTTGCCGCGCAATATTGCCAATTTCTCGGCCTTTGAAAACGCCATGACGCTCGATATCGCGATGGGCGGATCGACCAATACCGTGTTGCATTTGCTGGCGGCTGCCCATGAGGGCGGCGTCGAATTTACGATGCAGGATATTGACCGTTTGTCGCGGCGCGTTCCGGTGCTGTGCAAGGTCGCCCCATCGGTGCCGAATGTGCATATGGAAGATGTGCATCGCGCGGGCGGCATTATGGGCATCCTCGGTCAGTTGGATCGCGGGGGCTTGCTCAACAATCAATGCGTCACGGTGCATGCGCCGACGCTTTCGGACGCGCTCAACCAATGGGATGTCAGCCGGACCAACAGTGAAACCGTTTCGAATTTCTTCCGCGCTGCGCCCGGCGGCGTGCCAACCCAGGTCGCCTTCAGTCAGGACCGTCGGTACAAAGAACTGGATACGGATCGCTCGAAAGGCGTCATCCGCGACATTGCCCACGCATTCTCGAAAGATGGCGGACTTGCGGTGTTGTTCGGCAATCTGGCTACCGATGGCTGTATCGTCAAAACGGCTGGCGTGGATGAAAGCATTTTGAAATTCAACGGCACGGCGCGCGTGTTCGAAAGTCAGGATGAATCGGTGCAGGCCATCTTGCTGGGCAAGGTCGTGGCGGGCGATGTTGTCGTTATCCGGTATGAGGGACCGCGTGGCGGCCCGGGTATGCAGGAAATGCTCTATCCCACCAGCTATTTGAAATCGAAGGGCTTGGGTAAAGCCTGCGCCTTGATCACCGATGGCCGTTTTTCGGGTGGTACGTCCGGCTTGTCGATTGGGCATGCCTCGCCCGAGGCTGCCGAGGGTGGCTTGATCGGTTTGGTTGAAACTGGCGATCCGATCGAGATCGATATTCCGGCCCGTAGCATCCATTTGCGGGTGGATGCAGCAGTGCTAGAGGCCCGTCGCGAGGCGCAAGACGCTAAGGGCTGGAAGCCCGCCAAGCTTCGGCCACGGAAAATCAGCACGGCCTTACGCGCCTATGCGTCGATGGCGACCAGTGCGTCCAAGGGCGCTGTCCGCTACCTTAAAGACGAAGGTTGAGCCGAAGGGACCTTCGGTCGGTGGATGGGACATCGACAGGGTCGCAGGCCCATGGTAAAAATTGAGATCGTTTGAGGGCAATCCGTGACGCTTCGTCGGCTCTTCAGTGTCGCATTGGTGTATGTGGTGTTGCTGGTGCAGGGCCTTGCGCCCGTGTCAGCTTCGCTCGCCGCTGCGCGTTCGCTTGATCCGCTGGCGCAAGGGGTTTTTTGCGGCGATCTGAGCCATCCTGATCAAGTCTCAAACGAGCATCCGGCCTCAAACGAGCATCCGGATGCAACCGATCAACACTGCACCTATTGTTTGGTCGCGTTGTCCGGCCATGTCTTAACGCCGCCGGTTGAGACCGTGCCATCGGTTGAGTTAGCGGAAAGCCGTGTGGTTTGGCACGTACAGGCGATCAACCAAGTTGGGTCTTTAACCTACGGTGTTCCTCAGGCCCGGGCACCCCCTTTCGACCTTTGATCCTATCCGCTGCGCTGTTGAACCCAAGCGTTTGTCTTGGGGGATCGGTGCCGATTTATCGGTAATCAAAGGCCATCCTCATGATGCTCGAAAAAGCTAAAGCCACAGCTGTGGCGCTCTTCCTGCTGTTCCCTCTAAGCTTGCCTGCTGTTGCCCATTCCGTCGCGGGTAATCGCATCTTTCCAGCGACCCTCGGTATCGATGATCCGGGGGTAGCCGATGAACTCGCTTTGCCAACCTACACCTATATTCCGCCCGATAGCGACGGAACGCAGGAAAGCGATGTCAGTTTCAATTATGCCAAACGCGTGACCGAAAATTTTGCCGTATCGGTCGGCTCCGGCCAAATCTTTCTTCGCCCCGGTGGATCGGGTTGGTCGGGGGTCAGTACCGGATTGAAATACCACCTCTATGCCGATTCCGGACACGAATTTATGGCTTCGATCGGGACCGATATCGATTGGGGCAAGTCAGGTTCGACGGGATTTTCAGATCCGTTTACAACGGTAACGCCGAGTTTCTATTTCGGCAAAGGCTTTGGTGATTTGCCGAAAAGCCTGGATGCGTTGCGGCCTTTGGCCTTAACGGGTCAAATCGGTGTTTCCATTCCAACCCAATCGTCAACAACCGATGATGACGGTAATGTCAGTCTCAATCCCGATGTTTTGAACTGGGGCTTTACACTGCAATATAGCCTACCCTATTTGAACGCGAATATCAGCGAAATTCACGGACCGGAAATGTTGCGGCATGTGGTGCCCTTGGTTGAATTAACCTTCCAAACGCCGCTGAGCAACTATGACGACGGAGCCAATTCAACGACAGGTTTCGTCCAGCCGGGCTTCATTTACATGGCCGATAGTTGGCAATTGGCGTTTGAGGCCCAAATCCCGCTAAATTCAGCGAGCGGTAACGGCATCGGCGCAGTGGCGGAATTACACTTCTTCCTTGACGATCTTTTTCCATCCTCGCTCGGCAAACCGCTTTTCAAATAAGGCAATATCATGAAACACATTTTACGTTCACGCACGCTCGCCGCTGTGATGGTTATTACCTCCTCGACGCTGGCCTTCGCTCACGCGCAATTGAAGTTGGCTGATCCCGCTGTTGGCAGTTCTATCGCCACCTCGCCAACCGAAATTCGCTTGACGTTCAGCGAAGCCATCGAGGTCAAATTATCCCGCATTGATCTCATGGATGCGACCGATATGATCGACGATATCGCGTCAATCGCCGTGGATCCAAACAACAAATCTGTTCTGGTGGCTAAGCTCAAACATCCATTGGCGGTTGGGACATATATGGTCATGTGGCAGGCCGTCTCGATCGATACGCATAAGACGCAAGGTGATTACACCTTTGTGATCAAGCCGTAAGATCATCATGGTTGTTGCCCTCGCTTGTGTACGATGGGTCCATTTTGCTGCCGCCTTCGTTTTGTTTGGCGGCAGCTTTTTCGTGGGTGTGCTGACAGTCGAACCGTTGCGGGGCAAGCTTGCGCCACTGCTCCGCCCGCTTTGGCTTTGCGCTTCGGCGATCTTGATCTTGTCCTGGATCGGCTGGTTATCGTTAGAATCGGGCGCGATGGGCAATGGGCCTGCGGATATGCTCAACGCCGATACTCTTTTTACCATTGTTTCGGCGACGACCTTTGGCTGGGTGTGGCTTTTTCGGTTGCCACTGCTTCTGGTTGCGTTTGGGCTTGCCAAGGCGGAGCGTGGTTCAGGATCGCGGCTTATCCCTGTCCTTTCCGGCCTCGGCTTGATCAGCCTTGCGCCGGTCGGCCATCCCGTCATGGTTGATGGCTTTGCGGGGGATCTGTTGGTGCTCAACCATGCTATTCACCTGGTGTGCGGCGGCCTATGGGTGGGCGGTCTTTATCCCCTTGTGCTGTGCCTTAACCGGTTTTGGGGTCCCGTTGACCGGCATGACGCGACCCGCAGCCTGCGTCGGTTTTCGTGGGTGGGACATGGCGCGGTGGCAGCCTTGGTGCTCTCCGGCGTGTTCAACACCGTGATGATCCTTGGCCATTTTCCCCTTCCCGAGCGCTCGCTTTACGGTGTTATTCTATTATTCAAAGTGCTGCTGGTGGGTGGCATGATCGGACTTGCACTGTTTAATCGCTATTGGCTCGTGCCCCGCCTGCGAAGCGATAACGTCGATCCGGTCCGAAGGATGCGCCTGACCACGATGGCGGAAATGATCCTCGCCATCGGGGTGCTTGGTCTGGTGGGTTTTCTCGGCCAGATTGAGCCGGTGTAAGCCGACTGGTCCGAAGCTGCCGGTGAAAGCGGCGTTTCTCGGGTGACACCGAAGGTATTTAATTAGGCCTAGACGTTTCTTCGCTCTTGAGCCAAGCTTAAGCTGCCGCTTGCGTGCCACTGTTTTGGACTTTGCGGTTTCGTCAAACCGACACCCTTCACATCCGACAGGGAGAGCTACGATGCCCCGTGTAAGCCGCACGCACGATGCCGGATCAGGCCGCATCCAATTGGGCATGGTGGGCGGAGGCGAGGGGGCATTTATCGGCGCGGTCCATCGGCTCGCCGCACGCATGGACGATCATTATGCCTTTGTCGCGGGTGCTTTGAGTTCGACCCCTGCAAAGGCAATTCGTTCGGGGCTGGCGCTCAACCTCGATCCGGAACGGGTTTATGGCACATATGCCGAGATGGCCCGACAGGAAAAGCGCCGCAAGGATGGGATTGAAGCGGTTGCCATCGTGACGCCCAACGATCTGCATCTGGCTCCCGCGCTGGCTTTTTTGAAGGCGGGCATCCATGTCATTTGCGACAAGCCACTGACGACCTCGCTCAAAAACGCATTGAAGCTGAAGGCCGCTGCTGATCAGTCTGGCAAGATTTTTGCCGTAACCCATAATTATACCGGCTATCCAATGGTGCGTCAGGCACGGGCCATGATTGCTGCGGGCGAGCTAGGCGATATCCGCGTGGTGCAGGTGGAATATGCCCAGCAATGGCTCGCTGAACCCCTCGAACTGACCGGCCACAAGCAGGCCGAGTGGCGGACCGATCCCGCCCGTTCGGGAGCCGGTGGTTGCCTCGGCGATATTGGGACGCATGCCTATAATCTGGCCGATTTTATTGTCGGAATTCCGGTCGTCGAATTGTCCGCCGAACTCACAACCTTTGTCGCAGGCCGGAAAATTGACGACGATACGCATATCCGATTGCATTACGCCAACGGTGCCCGCGGTTCGCTTTGGGCCAGTCAGGTGGCCGTGGGGCAGGAAAACGGCCTGCGCATTCGCGTTTACGGCTCCAAAGGGGGGCTGGCTTGGTCGCAAGAAAATCCCAATGAAATGCAGTTTTCACCCCTTCGGCAACCGACCCAGATCCTAACCCGCGGTGGGTTTGGCACTGACGAGGCTGCGGGCAGGGTGATACGGGTGCCGGCCGGGCATCCGGAAGGCTATCTCGAAGGGTTTGGAACGGTTTATTCCGAAATTGCCCAAGCCATTTTGGCAGCGCGACAGGGTCAAAAGCCCTCAGCCTCCGTAGTTTTTCCGACCATCGATGACGGCGTAAAAGGGATGGCCTTTGTTGAGGCTGCCGTTGCTTCCTCGGCTAAACGTGGCAAATGGATTGCCTTTTGAGGCATGAGCACGGCTGTCGATGCCAGCTACGCGCCTTCGTTCAAGGGTTTGGTGTCTGATAGCGGTATCGGAAGGTGCAGCGCGGCGCACCCGCCATGATGGTTTGTTCCCGTTCGAGAGCGAGATGGGGGTCGTAGCCCTGACAAAACGTTCCGTCGCGGTTGCATGACATCAGATGACCGATGCTGCCGAGGCCCATGTCCCGATAGGTTTCCGCATAGCGGCACCGCACCACATCGAAATCAAATTCCGTCTCGTTGGCCTTTAATACTTCGATTTCGAGGGCACCGTCATGCGTCCATAAATCGTAAAGCTTGATAAAATCGGCCATCGAGGTCACGCCGTCGGGCGCTTGGCGAGCGAAGTGTTTCCCTTCTGCGATCGCGGCCTTGCGAACCGCCGAATCAAGAATATGTGCAGCCTTTTCTTCGCCGATTTCGGCCACCATTTCGGCATAGATCGGACCAATGACCTGCGCCTGAAGGCGACGTTTGATCAAGGTGGGAATTTCCGTGTCTTTCATGAATAGCACTCCGAAACAGGGGTCGACATCGTGTCCCGTTAGGATCTGCAGCATCGGCGCTTTCAAGGCAAAACAATTCTCCATCTGATATTGACAATCGATTATATCCAATTAATTATGTGGAATATAAGTAATTTACATTTTTATTTGTAAATTATCGAACCTACCGAACGAGAAGTGAGGCTGCCATGTTCATATCCGCCTATGACGCGCAAGACATCGCTGGAACGTTATCAAATTATGGTTCGTCGTCACCTTTTCCTCGGCCAAGGCCATTAATGAGGCTGTCGGAAGGGGTGCCAGGCACTCCAACGACGGGCGGCAAGCGGTCATTATCCAAAAATGACCAAGTTGCCAAAAAGGAACGGGCGTTGGAGCGTCTTTATGCCGCTTCGCCCTTCAGTTGGTGAGCTGATTTAATCGCAATAGAGATAATGCGAGCCCATGCATTTTTCGGCGATTTCATCGCCATGGCTTAATTGCTCGGCTGTGAGATTCGGCATTATCTTGTCCTTGAATTCTTCGGCTTCTTTCCAGCCATTGAAGGATGCCATGCTGAACATCGCGTAGGCAAGCACCGGATCGCGGTTGCTCCCCTTGCCTAAATATCGCAGCTTTCCATACTCATATTGCGCGAACGCACTGCCCTGCAAGGCCGCCTTGTGATACCATTTTTGGGCCATAACCTCATTTTTTTCGGTCCCTTGCCCCCATTCATAGTCAAAGGCCAGGTGCATCTGCGCCATCAGTTGTCCCTGTTCGGCGGCTTTTGAATACCAGCTGAACGCTACTTTGAAATTCTGGTTATAGGCTTTGCCCTGCTCGAAAAGGCCGCCGAGGAGATATTGCGCTTCAGGCGAACCATTCTTGGCTAGCGTTTCGATTTTGACCGCAGCTGTTGCAAAATCACCTTTATTATATGCCTCATAATAATCGAACATTGCATCTGCCCGCGCGGTATAAATCCCATAAGGGAAAGCATCGCAGAAACAAACGAGCACGATGCCTTGTAAGATGCGGAAATAAACTGACTTACGTTTTGACACCAACATACCCGCTCTATCGATTAAACTACGGATCGATTAAATAGACTAAATCTTCAAGATCAAGAATTTTTAGATTTTTCGACCCCTAAACGCCAATTTACGCTAAAAAATAGGCCATATGGACGCTTGAAAGCTCCTGAATTTCGATCTGCGTTTTCTATCCGTCAAGGCCTTGATAAAAGCGCGATTACCCTTCAGCCTATTCTATCGCAGTTTGAAGGGGGCTTTGGCTATGGAGCATGTAACGACGGTATCATCGACTTTGTTAGCGTCGTTTCTTGCTTCCTTTGTTGAAATTGTTGAAGCCTTTACCATTGTTCTTGCCGTGGGCTTGACCCAGAATTGGCGTTCCGCATGGATAGGCACCGGTCTGGCCCTTGTGCTCCTCGTGGCCCTTGTCCTTATATTTGGCCCGCTTTTGCAGGTTGTTCCCATCGCCATCCTGCAAGGTATCGTTGGCATTCTCCTTGGTCTGTTCGGCATGCGGTGGTTGCGAAAGGCGATTTTACGGGCATCGGGCTATATTCCGTTACATGACGAAAATCTGGCCTTTCGCGCCGAAGCTGAACATTTGCGCAATCAACGCAATGGTAGCCGTGCGAAGTATCTGGCGATGCTTTCCGCCTTTAAAGCGGTAATGCTGGAGGGGATTGAAGTCGTCTTTATCGTTATCGCTGTAGGTTCGCCCCATGGCCTTACCCTGTATGCCAGCTTTGGTGCCTTGCTGGCCTTTGGGGTCGTTATGTTCATTGGCCTTGTGGTCCATCGGCCATTGTCTCGTATTCCCGAAAACAGTTTAAAACTTGTGGTCGGCGTCCTCTTGACCAGCTTCAGTCTCTTCTGGATCGGCGAGGCGCTCGGCGTCGACTGGCCCGGCGCTGACGCAGCCATTCTTGGCTTTGTTGTCGTGCTGGCGGGCTTTGCCGCTCTGGCGATCCGGGCTCTGAAGTCCCACCGCGAGGTGATAAGGATGACCGATCCTGTGAAAGGGCAAACGCTATGACCGTTCTCCGAATCTTATGGAATGAGATGAGAGGTCTATTTGTCGATGATGGTGCTTTGGCCTTGCTGATGCTCGGCGTGATCGCACTTGTTGCGGGTGTGATCACGTTAGCGCTTCTTCCCCCTCTGCTTGGGGGACTTGTGTTGGTGGTGGGCTATCTGCTTGTTCTTGCTGAAAGCCTATATCGCTTCACCCGTCACCGTCGTCCTTGAAGGCAGCATCATCGGGAATAGACCGCATTACGCTTGGCCAACATTGCCGCTAGCTTCCTCATGGTCCTTTTTTGGATCCTGATGGAACAATAAAATGCGCAAATTACTCCCATTGTTACCGCTCTCTATTCTTATACTTTCGCTATCGACAATCGCGGAGGCACGGGCTGTTGAAGCCTTTACGACACGCACCACGAGCCTGCGAACGGGTCCGGATTTTGAATTTCAGCCTTCATGATTATTGGGATCAGCACTACCAGCAGCGTCCGTGGTACACGCAACGAAACCGTCAACACTGGGAAAATTGGCAGCCCCATGAAAGGCCTACGCCCTTCGGGGCCCCGATGCAGGGGCATCCACCGCGCGGAGCGAGCCACCCCTTCGAGCAGGTGCCATCCGGCGAACTCCCCCATCGCAATGGTACCGCTCCTGTTCAGCCTGACCATCCCGAAGGATTGATCCCTAATTCTGGGCGACCAGCGCCCAATCAAAGGCATTTACAACAGCCTCAAAATCAACCCGCGCCATTATCCGTTCCGCAACGTGGTACGCGTCATCCCTATACGGGTCCGACCCATAAAAAATCCTGTTTACCTACCGAAATCTGTCCGTGATCTAGCCAACCGGACACGCGCGATGCCTGAACGGATGCACTGTACCGATGATAGTGAAAAGGATGGCTCGGCCTTTTGAGATGCCAATAAGGCCGAGCCGTATGATCCGTGTCTGATACAATTAACCCAAGATTTAAGCGTGGGCTGGCTTGATCCAGCCAAACGGTGCCTTCTCGTGGCTGTCGACAACGGCATCGACGAAGGCCACGCCTTTCAAACCGTCATAAGAGGTTGGGACATGGACGCCGATGGCGCTTGCGTCGCGCCCTTCATTGATCGCCCGCATCGCTTCGGCAAAGCCGGAATAGAGATTGGCGAAGGCTTCGATATAGCCTTCCGGATGGCCCGGAGGCGTGCGGGTGCGCACAGCCGCGCTATCGCCCAGATCATCGCGCCCGCGCTTAATCGTTTCAGGCTTGCCAAAGAGCGGCGAGAAAGTGATCTCATTAGGCGCTTCCTGATGCCATTGAAGGCTAGCCTTTTCGCCGAACACGCGAAGCCGCAAGCCATTCGAGCACCCAATCGCCACTTGCGACGACCAGAGCAGGCCACGCGCGCCGCCTTCATAGCGGATCATCACATGGGCGTTGTCATCTAGGCTGCGGCCCGGCACGAAGGTGGTTAGGTCAGCGCAAAGCGCCTCGGCTTTAAGGCCCGTTACAAAGCCCGCTAGATGATAGGCATGGGTGCCGATATCGCCAATGGAGCCGCCACGTCCCGACAGCTTCGGATCGGTGCGCCATTTGGCTTGCTGGTTGCCTTCCGATTCAATCGCGGTCGCCATCCATTCGAGCGGATATTCAACCTGAATGACGCGCACTGCGCCAAGATCGCCGGCGGCCACCATCGCCCGCGCGGCGTGGATCATCGGATAGCCGCAATAGGTGTAGGTGACGCCAACAAAACGGCCCGAGCTTTTAGCCAAAGCGTGCAGCGCTTCGGCGTCTTCCAACGTGGTGGTCATCGGCTTTTCGCAAATGACGTGGAAGCCTGCATCGATGAAGGCTTTGGCAATCGCAAAATGCGTGTGGTTCGGCGTGCAAATGGCGACAACATCGATCTTGTCGGCGCGGGCCAATTCGCCTGCCACCATCGCTTTGTAATCGGTATAGGAACGGTCGGCTGCGATATAGTTTTCAGCCGCGAATTGATGGCCGCGATCGGCGTTCACATCAAACGCACCGGCAACGAGCTCGTAATGGTTATCAAGGCGGGCTGCGAAGCGATGGATGCCGCCAATATAGGCGCCAAAGCCGCCGCCGACCATGCCGAGCCGGAGCTTACGGTGGGATGCAGTGCTCATGGGTAAGGTCCTTACTTAGATACCAAGCATGGTTTTGTTATCGGAACGGTCGTCGCTGGCTTTGACGAAATCGTCAAAGGCGCGGTCGGCGACGCGGATGATGTGGTCTTGAATAAAGCGCGCGCCCTCGGCTGCGCCATCCTCGGAATTTTTCAGGCAACATTCCCATTCCAGCACCGCC
>CAIUPE010000130.1 GCA_903900975.1 uncultured Hyphomicrobiales bacterium
AAACCAAAAATTACCCACTAAAATCCGCGAAGAGCCAAATTTTCTTTAAAATTTATTGAAATGGCTCGTCACGATGAGGGCTGCGGGCAGAAAGGTTGGCCGACGGCCTTTGTCGTGTCATAATTTGTGTCGAAAATCGCTTATCCGTAATCGGGAAGAGAAGCATTGACTGATATTGCTGCCAGGACATCAATGATCCGCGGCCGTTCGCTTGCGGATCGTTCGGTCCGTTATATTGATCGCCAGCCTCATGATCATCTCGATCTGATTGCTCCATTGAGCGAAACCTTTCAGCCTGATGACTTTACGCCTTCGCGTGTAAATGTTCGCTGGCTTGCAGGCGCGATCTTAACTGCCATTACAGGCATCGGCTTGATCGGGTCTGTCATCAACTATTCCCTGGAACGCTCCACGACCCTGATTGAGGAGCCGAGCGTGGCGCGCGGCTTAGAAGAAGAGGGTGGCACAACCGAGGCTAGCCTATCGGTTAAAGGCGACCGTCTCATCGTGGCCTCCGATATTGCTTCGGCAAAGCTCGCCTTTAGAGCCCCGACCCCCGTTACCGTCGGCGACCATGAAGTCATTAAATTGCGACCCTATATAAAGGTGGCTACCAATCTGGCGCTGTCCTCGATCGGCTTTAGTGAAAATGTCCCCCCCTTTGAACCTCTCAAACTCTTTGGTGGCTCGGACAATACCGAAGCGTCTCAGCTGGATATCCGAACCTCAGAAGCCGATAGCGACGTCCTTATACAGAAGGTTGCTCTGGCGAGCGCCAATGTGCACCCGGATCTTTCCATCCTGCTCACCATCGGACAGATCGAGTCCCAAGTTGAGATGGCCCGTAAGGCGGCCCTATCTCTGGGCAAGGCCATGCCGCTTTCGATCGGGGGACAACAATTCCTAACCCGCACGCTGCCTAGTCTGGGCGGCCCCCAGGGGATGGGCGCAGCGCTCGACACGTCCTTCTCCTCTATTCAGATCAGCGTTGTACCGGAAAACGTAACCGCACTGCCCAAACAAGCGACGGTCCAAAGCGGTGGCCGCTCGACCAATGACGAGCGGATTGTAACCCTTCGAAGGAACGACAATCTGGAATCGATCCTATTGGCCAATAAAGCGCCGGCGCAGGCGGCAAAAGATGCAACGGCTGTTTTGCTCAATGCGATCAAGGAAACAGGTTTAAAGGACGGCCAAAAGCTCCGTATTCTATTAGCTCTATCCGGAACGCCCAAGAATGATGCCCGCCTGTTGCGCGCGATGCTTTACGATGGTGACACGATCGCGGCCATTGCCGCAGTCGATGACCGCGGCGCTTTTGTGTCCGTTGCACCACCGTCGTCCGAGGGCACCATCAACGTGGAGGAACAGCCCGATTCGGAAGGCACCGCCGCCAAGGGCTTCCGTCTCTATGACAGTCTCTATGAAACGGCATTAAAGAACGACATTCCGAAATCGATCATCGAACAGCTGGTGCGGATCTATTTTTATGATGTCGATTTGCAGCGCAAAGTAGCAGGTGGCGATTCCTTCGAGGTCTTCTATGCAGAGGACGAGGATAATCCCGGACATTTTGAGGTGCTTTATGCTGCCCTGTCGGTCGCAGGCGTTACGAAGCGCTATTATCAATATAAATCTGAGACGGATAGCGCCATCGACTATTTCGACGAACAAGGAAAATCGAACCGGAAATTCCTGATGCGTAAGCCGATTTCCGAAGGCATTTTGCGCTCGGGCTTCGGCATGCGCTATCATCCGATCCTTCATATTTCCCGCCTTCACTCGGGTGTGGACTGGGCCAACAGCATCGGTACGCCGATCTTGGCCGCCGGTGACGGCATCATCAGTTTTGCCGATTGGGATACCGGTTATGGTCGACATGTTGAAATTCAACATGCTTATGACTTTACCACGACTTATTCGCATATGTCGGCCTTCGCCAAAGGTATTACTGAGGGCGTCCATGTCCGACAAGGTCAGGTGATTGGCTATCTCGGCAATTCAGGTCTCTCGACGGGCCCCCATTTACACTATGAAGTCTTGGTCAAGGGTGAGTTCAAAGATCCGCTGGCCATCAAATTGCCGCGGAGCCGCGAGCTCGACGAAAAAGAACTGCTCACCTTCAAGCATGAACAGGAAGTGATTAATGACATTATGTCGAAGGCTCCGGGTGCCATTCGTCTGGTAACGAAATAGGTTAATTCACGCTTCCCTGCCGTTGGTGCCGAGGACGATATGCTGCATATTCTTTCGATTGTACTGCCCGTATTTGGTTTAATCGGACTCGGCTTCTTTGCGCGGTTGGTCCGACTGGTCGGTGACAGTACCGGTGAAGGGCTATCCGATTTCGTATTTGCTATCGCAATTCCCTGTTTAATCTTCAAAACCTTAACCGGAACGGCGCTGCCGGATTCGCAACCATGGGGCTACTGGCTCTCCTATTTCGGTGCGGTTGCCATTGTTTGGTCGCTTTGCCATTGGATCGCTGCGCGGTTTTATCAGCTTGATCACGGGACAAGCGTCGTTGCAGGGTTTACCGGTGCGCAAGCCAACACGGTGCTAGTGGGGGTGCCCCTGATCTTGCAAGCCTATGGCAAAGAAGGTGCAGTTCCCCTCTTTTTGCTGATTGCGGTTCATCTGCCCATCATGTTCACGGTCGCAACGGTCCTGATCGAAGGTCGAAGCGCGCATTGGCCGACCGTGATCCGGCAATTAATACTACATCCGATTCTGCTCTCGATTCTGTTTTCGTCGGCTTTTCACCTCTCAGGTTTCGACGTTCCTGAGCTTGCCAAGCAACTGATCGACCCGATTGCAGCCTCCGCCCTCCCCTGCGCGCTTTTCGCTATGGGCATCGCGCTCAAGCGCTATGGGGTCAGCAGCAATCTTGCGCTGTCGGGTATCCTTAGCGTCATCAAACTGCTGGTCCATCCGGCACTCGTGTATGTTCTGACTTTTTATGTCTTTCCCGTACCGCCCGTCTGGGCGGGAGTCGCGGTGCTGTTCGCTTCGTCGCCTTCGGGCATCAATGCCTATCTGTTTGCCGAGCGCTATAAAACAGGGGTTGTGCTTGCCTCAGGCGGCATTGCGCTTTCAACCGCGCTTTCGGTTCTCTCTTCCAGCCTATGGCTGGCGATCCTCGGCATCCGTTAGCCCACTCTCTATTCCGGCGCTTTGAAAATCATGCAGCAAGCGCTCGCATGTGAGCCCGTTTTCGCGCTCCATTGCCAGCGAGTCCGAGCTTCGGCTTTTCGCGAGCTTTTTACCGTCTGGTCCTGTGATCAATCCATGATGCCAATACAAAGGCTGCGGCAGGTCGAGCAAAGCCTGCAACAGCACATGAATATCGGTCGAGGCTTCAAGGTCCATGCCGCGCACCACATGGGTAACGCCCTGCTCCGCGTCATCGACAACGACGGAAAGATGATAGCTCGTGGGCGTATCTTTGCGCACCAACACAACATCCCCCCAGCGCGACGGATCGGCTTTGCGGCTTGTGACCTTAAAGGTAGCGGGGTTAAAACTCTGCCAGTTTAGTGGGCCAACTAAGGCAACAGCCTTTGCCATATCCAATCGCCATTGCGGCTGCTCGCCGCCAGTCAGACGGGCGTTGATGTCATCATCTGATAAAGCATGGCACAGACGCGGATAGTGCGGGCTGCCATCGGGATCACGCGGCCAATCCGGCCCATGCGCATCGACCGCTTTCTCAATCTCACCGCGCGTACAAAAGCAGGGATAGACCAACCCACGCGCCTTCAACCGTTCGAAGGCCTCACGATACACCGCCATATGCTGCGATTGCCGCCGCAAGGGCCGCTCATACTCAACCCCAAGCCATTCAAGTGTATCCTCAATGGCGGCGATATGCTCCGGGCAGCTTCGCGCCGGATCGATATCCTCGATGCGCAACAACAAACGCCCGCCAAGCCTTTGGGCGCAGGCCTGATTGAGCCAAGCCGAAAGCGCATGGCCGCGATGAAGCGGGCCATTAGGGCTAGGCGCAAAGCGCAATACGGCTTGTTTGACCGTTAAAGCCGAGGCAGGGTGGGGTTTATTCATTATGGAACGTCAGGAAAGCGCATGGTGATCATCGACAGTGAAGAGGCGCTCGATCAAGGCCTCGCGGCTTTGATAGCACAAGACCCTGCGATGGCGGAATTGTTGCGCATCGGCGGAAGACCGCGCTTACGCAAGCGCACGCCGGGCTTTGAAGGCTTGGCCGCCATCATCGTTTCACAGCAAGTCTCAACCGCCAGCGCCAAAGCCATTTGGGCGCGGGTGGAAGCCCGGTTTCCGGCTCTATCCTTCCAAGCCATTCTAGCCGCCGATGATGACGCGTTACGCTGCGTGGGCCTCTCCTCACCCAAAATCCGCGCGCTTCGGGCTGTGGCAGCAGCCTTGAACGATGGCGCTTTGGTGCTTGATCTCCTCGAATCGATGTCAGCCCAAGACGCCGAAGCCCATATGGTGGCCATTAAAGGCATAGGCGCTTGGACGGCCCGCATCTATCTGCTCTTTTGCCTCGGCCATCCCGATGTCTTTCCTGCGGGTGATCTAGCCTTACAAGAAGCGGTGCGCTTGGGCTTTGATCTGCCCACTCGTCCAACCGTTGCCGAGGTCGAGGCCTTTGCCGAGCGTTGGCGGCCTTGGCGCGGGGTCGCGGCCAAGCTGCTCTGGAACTATTACGGCGCAATGAAATCTGGCAAAGAGGCCATCCCTGCAGGCACAGAAGGATAAGACCCATGACGATGGATGGCCCACGACTGAAAGCCCAATCCGGCAAAGCCAAACATCTGGTTGTGTTTCTGCATGGCTATGGCGCGGACGGTAACGATCTGATCGACCTCGGCCAGCAATGGCAAAGCCTATTGCCCGATGCCGCCTTTATCTCGCCCCATGCACCCGAACCGTGCGGCATGTCGCCAATGGGCCGACAATGGTTTCCGCTCACGATGCGCGATCCTTCTGAACGCTGGTGGGGTGTGGTTGGCGCCCGCGCTGCACTTGATGCGTTTCTCGATGCAGAACTCGTGCGGCTTAATCTCGGCCATGACCGTTTGGCGCTTGTTGGTTTCAGCCAAGGCACGATGATGGCGCTGCATGTAGGCCTTCGTCGTGCCACACCGCCCGCTGCCATTCTCGGCTATTCGGGCGAATTGGTGGGGCCGGAGCATCTGACGGAAGCCACCGGCAAGCCGCCTATTTTGCTGGTGCATGGCGACCGCGACGAGGTGATCCCGCTTGATGCGGTCTTCTCCTCCTCGAACGCATTGGGCCAAGCCGAGATCGGGTGTCAGTATCACCTCTCCATCGGCGTGGGCCACGGCATTGATGGCGGCGGCCTGCACCATGGCGGGCTCTTCTTGGCGAAAGCGCTGACGGGAAAGACATCGGGTTAGGCGTAATTAGTCAGGTAGGGACGAGAGCAACGCGTTCTATTCCGTCATTGCGAGCGAACGCGAAGCAACCCAGTTGATGGTGCAGAAAAAAACGCACGGGTAAGGTTCGCTCTATTCACGTTCGATCAGCTGGGTTGCTTCGCGTTCGCTCGCAACGACGGGGAATGGGGCGCTGTCGTCACAACAAACACACCCGCCAGCACCACCAGCCCGCCTACCACTTCACGCAGGCCAATCGTCTCGCCTAAGAACAATACGGCCAAGAGCGTCGCAAAAGTTGGCATCAAATACCCGATCATCGCGGCTTTGGTCGGGCCTTGTTGCCGGATCAAATACATAAAAATCGTAATCGGCAGCGCGGTGGAAAACAGGCTTAACCCGAGCGCTGCTGGCCAGCTGGGCAGAATAGGCGCGTAAGCCGAAGGGCCGCTCAACAGCAACGTCAAACCTGTCGCCATAGTGGCCGAAACAATCTGCTGCCCCAAGGCCATCCGCGACGGCTCAACCTGCGGAATGAACTTCGCGTACACATTGCCAACCGCATAACAGACCGAAACAACCACCATCGCCAGAGCGCCAAACAGGCTGGCCCCTTGATGGTCGAGCGCTGAAGGCCCGATCAGCACCATCATCCCCGCAAAGCCCAATAAGATTCCGCCGACTTTTCGATAGGTCAGCCGCTCGTCCTGAAAGGCAAAATGCGACAGCACCGCCACCATTAACGGGCCCGACGCCTGAATCATCGCGCTCGGCCCCGCCGGTGCGGATTGCAGCGCATAGGCCGTTAACACGTTGGGCAGCCAGCCATTCAGCGTGCCAAGCACCAGCCACGGTAAAATCTCGAACCGTTTCGGTAGCGGCGACACGCCCCGCATCAACGCCCAGCTGGAGAGGAGAACGGCGGCGAACCCTGCCCGCACCGATGCAATCGCGAAGGGATCAACGCTATCAGCCAACAGCTTCATGAATAAAAAACCGCTCGACCACATAAGCGAGCAAGCCAAAAGCTGGACAACAAAAAACGAACGCGGTGAAATGTTCATGCTGCCGAGCCGAGTAAATCAATAAGGGCGGGGATCAAAGGCTCATCCGCCGGCGGCATCGGGTAATCGCGCAACCGGTTGGCCCGCACCCATTGCAAAGCGGCGTGTTCTTTGGCCTCAATGGTGCCCTCCCAACGTCTGCACACATAAAGCGGCATCAGCAAATGAAAATCCGGATAGGCGAAACTCGCAAAGCTTAACGGGGCAAGGCATGGCTCCTTCACCACGATGCCCAGCTCCTCGTGCAGCTCGCGGATCAGGGTTTCTTCCGGCCGTTCGCCCGCCTCGATTTTACCGCCTGGAAACTCCCACAATCCCGCCAAGCCCTTACCCTCCGGGCGTTGCGCGATCAGAACGCGACCGTCTTTATCAAGAAGCGCGCAGGCAACAACGAGCAGAAGTTTCACGGCCATCATCCTATCGTGTGCTTAAAATTTGTGCGGCCACCATAGCGATTTCAGGCTGCCGAACAACCGGCCCATCGCGCAAAAATAACGGCGGTTTACCGGCGCTTAATCTTTTTCAGCAAGGATTTGTTGATCATGTTTTGAAGTCCGGCGCGGATTGTGGCGGGCCAGTTAAGTGAGCAGTGCCGCCTTGCCAACTCCTTTTTCGCGTCTTAACCGGCCAAATAGCCGTGCTTTTGTTCGTTTCACTGCCGGAATCGCGGTTTCGCTCGGTGTGCTCATTGGCAGTGTCGAATCAGGCGGCAACGCGATTGCCAATGGTGATTCGCGGACGCTTTCGATTTATCACACCCTCACCGGCGAGAGCCTGACGATCGAATATAAGAAAAACGGCAGTTTTGACCGCGACGCACTCGAAAAACTGAACTGGCTGTTGCGCGACTACCACCGCGATGAGCCAACCAGCATGGATCCGCGGCTGTTCGATATTGTCTGGGAAGCTCAGCGCCAAGTCGGCTCGTCCGAACCGATCAATGTCGTCTCGGCCTA
This sequence comes from uncultured Hyphomicrobiales bacterium, assembly GCA_903900975.1. Lineage (GTDB taxonomy): Bacteria > Pseudomonadota > Alphaproteobacteria > Rhizobiales > Beijerinckiaceae > CAIUPE01. The sequence continues at coordinate 7,402 of CAIUPE010000130.1, forward strand.
TCGTTCGCCTGAAACCAACGCCATGTTGCGCCGCCGCTCAAAGGCGGTCGCCAAAAACTCGCAGCATATGCTTGGCAAGGCGATGGATTTCTATCTGACCGACGCCAACATCACGCAAATCCGCGAAGTGGCGCTTAAAATGCAGCGCGGCGGCGTGGGTTATTACCCCAACGCATTTACGCCCTTCGTTCATCTGGATGCCGGTAGCGTGCGGCATTGGCCGCGCATGTCGCATGACGAGCTGGCCCGCCTCTTCCCCGATGGCAAGACCGTGCATATTCCAGCCGACGGCAAGCCGCTTGAGCGCTATGCCGAAGCGGAGGCAGAAATTCTGGCCAATGGCGGCAGCGTGATGGGTGCTTCCTATGCCGATTCGGGTGAAGGCGGAGGGGGCGAGACCACCAAAACCAAGAGCCTCTGGGCCATGTTGTTTGGCAGCAGCAGCGAAGATGAGGACGCTGATGTGGTAACACAGAAGCAATCGTCCCGCGTTGCATCGGCTAGAGCGCCTGTTCAGAATACGGACGACTCGACCGACACCCCCGCAGTCGCATCGGAAACGATGGTACAAGCCAACCCACAGCCTAAACTACCGCAAGTCGCAGCTTTGCCACCTTTATCGTCTTTCCGTATGGCGGTGTTGGCTCCTAATGCACCGATGCCAATGGTTCGCCCGGGCACGCCGGTTGCCTCCATTGTATTACTTCAGCCTGCCACTCCGCAGCTTGTCTGGCAGACTGGCGCGCAACCGCTCGGCGGAGCTGCTATACCGCTACCTCCACTCCGAAACGGGAATGGATCGGCTATCATGGCCTCGAACGGATTGGCATTGATCCCGCTTCCGCCTATTCGTGGCGTTAATGGCAAAGCCTCAGGCCATGTCGCGCAGCTCGGTGCCCCCGAGACCACGGGTAGCCTGAATGTTCAGGGCAACGATCCCGCTTTGCCAAAGATCATCGCCGATGGCCGTACCACCACCGCGCCACACCTTGCCTTGGGCTATGCCAATACGACCGATCAAGAAAAAGCCGCGATGGACACAAAACAGACGCCAAGAAGGCCGCTGAGCCCGACTGCTATCGAAGCAACCCACATCGCGCCAAGCGGATCGATGACCCACTTCTCGTCGGCTGACGATCTGAGCCCGCCGCCCGGTCAGTTTTCGACCAAGGCGACGTCGGTCTGTGCGGCCGGTAAAACCGGTCAGGCCTGCATCCCGAGTGCGGCCAAATAAAGCTCCATGAGAGCTTCCTCTTCCTGTCGCTCGGCATGATCCTTGCGGCGGAGTGAAATGATTTTCCGCATGATCTTGGTATCGAAGCCATTGGCCTTGGCTTCTGAATAAACATCGCGGAGATCACCGGCCAATGCCGCTTTTTCTTCCTCGAGGCGTTCGATACGCTCGATAAAGGCCTTGAGTTCTTCGCCAGCAACGGAATTCGACATCTTCGCCTCATGGGTTTAATCTGGAACAGGTCTTTCCTGTCGGGCATCGCTGGCGAAGGGTCAAGGCTCGGCAGCGTGAGAAGCCTCAGACCCTGTGGATGATCGAAAATCTATGCGGTGAAGAGGATCATCCAAAAGCGGCTTCAGACATTCAACTAATCGTTGGCCCCACGCTTGAGCATCGTTCAGCTCCCCAATTAAATCCTGTCGGATTTCAATCAATGTGTTTGAAAATCCGTGGTCAAGCGCGTGGCGATCGATAACATCCCCTTTCAGACCACCATCATAAGGCTCATTATCTCCAACGACGATGTCTCCATTACGGGCCAAAGCACGGATCAAAGGCCGCGACAGGCGATCATCTTTCGCCCACAATATGCCGGCATGCCATGGCCGTGGATGGCTTCGCCATACCGGCGTAAACGAATGGATCGAGAGAATGATCGGCCGGACGCCAGTCGCCAGCGACGCGTCGATAGCGGCCTTAATGGCCCGATCATAGGGCCGATAAAAGCGTTGCAGACGCCGTTCAATTTCCGCGTCATCCACCCACTTATTTCCCGGAACCACCGCCCCGTCGGACAGCCGCATCACCAAAGTGGGATCATCGTCGCCTCGGTTGGGATCAATGATCAGCCGCGAGAAATTGGTCAAAAGCGCAGGCGCGCCTAACCGATCCGAGAGGGACCGCGTCAGTTCAGCCGCGCCAATATCATAAGCGATGTGACGAGAAAGTTGCGTCTGCGACATTCCTAAGGCGCGGTATTCAGGCGGTATTTCATTCGAGGCATGATCACATAACAACAGGATGCCGCTGGCCGGATCACCTGCAAGGGCTGTAACAGGATGCTCCGGGGCGTCGTGTGGTGTAGCAGCAAAAGGTGAATTGAGCATCGAAAGACCACGTCCTACGCGACTAAAGCGCCAATCTTAGTGACGGATCACGATTCATGCCATAGGAAGCCCTCACTTTTTTAACCGACAGACCGCTCCATGACTGACCCTTCACTCCCGTCCTCGATGTCCCGTGGCCTCGATTCCTTTGGCTTGATCGCCCTTGTCGGGGGTGCTCTGGCGATGGGGATTTCTCCGATCTTTGTTCGCTTCGCCGCCGCCGATGGTGTGCCGGCCTTTGCTTCGGCCTTCTGGCGCGTGGCGCTGGCCCTACCACTCCTCTATGCATGGGCCTTGGCCGAGGAACGCAAAGCGGGTGCCGGCCCGAAGCCGACAATGAACAAGGCTATTTTCCTGGCCGGTTTGTTGTTTGCGGGTGACCTCCTATGCTGGCACATCGCAATTTTGAATACGAGCGTTGCCAACGCTACGTTTTTCGGGACGACGACACCGATCTGGGTTGTGCTGACAGCTTGGCTGGTCTTTCGGCAAACCATCCCGCGTACCGTTCCTTTCGGCATTCTTCTCTGCTTGCTCGGCGGCGTGGCGCTCATCGGACGATCGATGGAGCTGGATGCCAACCATGTAAAGGGCGACCTGCTAGGTGTCGGAACCGCTATCTTCTTCAGCCTTTATTTCTTCGCAGTTCAGGAAGCGCGGAAGGTTTCGGGGGCGGCACGGTCCACCTTCGGGCTTTCGCTGGTGACCGCTCCCATTTTGGCGCTGACGGCGTGGCTCCATGGCGATGCCTTTATGCCGCAGAGCTCTTCGGGATATGCGGCCTTGCTTGCAATGGCCTTTGTCAGCCACGCCGGCGGCCAAGGACTATTGGCGATCGCGCTCGGCCGATTGCCGACGGTATTTACTTCGTTTGTGATTTTCATCGAGGCGATTGCAGCCGCCCTTCTCGCTTGGCTGGTGTTGGGCGAACCATTAGTAGCGGTGCAAGCCTTGGGTGGCGCATTAATTCTCTTGGGCATCTATGTGGCCAGGCCGCGGGAAGTGACGCCGTAATTTTGACCAACGAGAGAGCAAAAATTCACCCCAAACGTAATTGAGGGGTGACAACGGCTTAGTTGCGTGACAAGACGGAAATATGGTTCGAACCGACACTTTTTGGCTACTTTCGGTCTTTATTGTTGTCCATATTTTGGCAGGGGTTGACGCTGCGCATGCTGATTTTCGGCTGTGCAATTTGACATCCAGCCGTGTAGGCGTAGCCATCGGTTACAAGAATAAGGAAACGTGGCGCAGTGAGGGGTGGTGGAACGTGAAGCCGAATGACTGCGAAACGCTGATCAACGGCAATCTGTCGTCACGATTTTATTACATCTATGCCCAAGACTATGATCGGGGGGGGGATTGGAGCGGCACATCGGTGATGTGCACCCAAGATCACCAGTTCACGATTGACGGCGTCGAGGATTGTTTGGCTCGTGGTTTCGACCGTCAAAAATTTCAAGAAGTTGATACCGGCGAACAAAAGACCTGGACCGTCCAATTGACAGACCCCACCCGTTCGCCAGCAAAATAAAACACGCCAGAGAAGAAAAGAGCACCCTATGAGACGTTTGCGCCGCGTAAAGATCATCGCCACCCTTGGTCCAGCCTCGACTTCCGAGGACATGATCAAAAAATTGTTTATTGCGGGCGTGGATGTGTTCCGCATCAATATGAGCCATGCCTCGCATGACGGCATGCGCAATCAGGTGTCGATGATCCGTGCTGTGGAGCGCGAGGTCGGTCGGCCGGTAGGCATCATGGTCGATCTGCAAGGCCCAAAGCTGCGCCTTGATACGTTTGAAAAAGGCTCGGTCGAGCTTGAGAAGGGACAAAGCTTCATACTCGATTCGAACAAGGCCCCGGGCGACGACAAGCGTGTACATTTGCCGCATCCCGAAATCTTGTCGGCCCTTGAACCCGGCCACGTCATTTTGATCGACGATGGCAAGGTGAAGCTGCGCGTGACCGAATCAACCAAGACCCGCTCGGTCACGATCGTGGAAGTGCCCGGCAAGGTCTCGAACCGCAAAGGCGTCAGCCTGCCGGATACCGTGTTGCCCGTTTCTGCCATGACCGACAAGGACCGCTCCGACCTTGAAGCCTCGCTTGAAGTCGGCATTGACTGGATCGCCGTATCCTTCGTTCAGCGGCCAGAAGACGTCGCCGATGTCCGCAAAACCGCACGCGGTCGGGCTTTGATTCTTTCCAAGATCGAAAAGCCGCAAGCCATTGCGCGGCTCGACGAGATCATGGAAATTTCGGACGCTTTGATGGTGGCCCGCGGCGATCTCGGCGTTGAAATGCCGATGGAAAAGGTCCCCGGACTGCAAAAGCACATTACCCGTACCGCGCGCCGCCTGGGCAAGCCGGTTGTAATTGCCACCCAGATGCTTGAATCGATGATCACCTCGCCCGTGCCAACCCGCGCCGAAGTGTCCGACGTTGCGACCGCCGTGTTTGACGGTGCTGACGCCATCATGCTTTCGGCTGAGTCGGCTGCTGGCCAATTCCCAATAGAGGCTGTTTCGACGATGAACCGAATCGCCGAGGAAGTGGAAAGCGACCCGCTCTACCGCTCAATCATCAACAACCAGCGCGCGCAGGCAGAAGCAACTGGCGCTGATGCGATCGCGATGGCGACCCGAGATGTCGCCGAAACGTTGGACTTGAAAGCCATCGTCGCCTGGACTTCATCCGGCGCAACAGGCCTCAGGTTGTCGCGCGAACGGCCAGAAGCTCCTGTTCTGGCTTTAACGCCGAGCGCCTCGACGGCCCGTCGTTTAGCGATTGCATGGGGCATTCATGCCATCGTGACCGAAGACGCGCACGATGTCGATGACATGGTAGATCGCGCTTGCCGTTTGGCCTCGACGGAGGAATTCGCCAAATCCGCGCAGCGCGTCATCGTGGTTGCTGGTGTTCCGTTTGGCACGCCGGGTGCCACCAACATGATGCGCATCGCCTACGTGCCATAACCTGCTAGAGCGGCTCGCCCTCGACTTCGGGGCGGAGCAGTTCGACGGCGTGTTGTGCGGTCTCCAACTGCGGATAGATATCAAGCACCCGCAGGAAGGCGTTGAAGGCCTGTTTCTTGTTACCTTGGCGCAAGAAGATCAGCCCCATCCCGGTAATCGCGCCGAAATGGCGCGGTTCCCGCTTTAAGGTTTCGGCGATATCGGCCATCGAGCGGCGATCATCATCCATCAGATAAAACACGGTGGCGCGGCGATTCCACGCCTCAGCCCAATCGGGATCGAGCACAATCAACCGATCCAAAAGCTCAATGGCCAGCGGATAATCCTCATGTTCGAGGGCGAAATCGGATCGCTCCATCAAAAGCGTATCGGTTTCGGTGGCCACATGCGCCCATGCCTGTTTGATAGCGTTAGCGGTGATGTCAGCCGCAGCCGGTGTCGGAGCAGCCTTTAACCGTTCAAACAGGGTATCAAGGCTATCGGAATCGGCCCAAGCGGGACTGACGAGGGTGATTACCGCGAGCAGGATCAGAGTGAGCCGCTTCACGGTTCCAGGCCCCTAAGCCAAGGCGCCAATGGAAGCCGTCGCGTCATCGGCCTCCGCGCGATCAGACGACTCACCCAGAACCCCGACATCACGTCGAGCTGCCTTTTGCCGTGGACCAAACCGTTCTTCCGACGGTGTCCGGTTGAAATGCTCGCTGTAGCATTTCGAGAAATGCGACGCCGAGACAAACCCGCAGGCCAACGCAACTGAAAGAATCGGCATGCTCGTTTGCAACAACAAATGCCGCGCCCGCGCGAGACGAAGTCCGAGGTAATACCGCGTGGGAGCCTGTCCGATATATTTCTGGAACAGGCGCTCTAGTTGGCGGGCCGAAAAGCCAACGCGGTCGGCAAGCTCACCGCAGGAAAGCGGCTCCTCGATATTTTGTTCCATGGTCGCCACCACGGCCAAAACGCGTTGGTTGGCGACGCCCAATCGGGCCCGCAATTCCATGCGCTGTCTTTCATTGGCATTCCGCATGCGATGATGAATCAATTCGTCGGTTACGGCAGCTGCGACTTCTTGCCCACAACGGGCATTGATCATCGACAAAATCATATCGATAGCCGCCGTTCCGCCCGCGCAGGTAAAACGGTTTCGGTCGATCTCGTAGAGTTCGTCCGTCACATCGAGATGCGGGAATTCCTCCCGCAGTGACTCGTGGTTTTCCCAATGGATCGTGCACCGAAAGCCATCAAGCAGACCGGCTTTGGCCAAGACATAGGACCCTGTACAAACCGACCCGATCGAGACGCCGTAAAAGGCCAGACGCCGCAATTTGGCGATCAGTACCGAATGATCCTGACGCTGAATATCGACACCGCCACACACCACAACATTGGGCATCGGGCCTATATCGGAGATACTACCATCCGCCTCAAGCCGGATACCGTTCGAGGCCTGCACGGCTGCCCCATCAATCGTATAGATTTTCCAGTCGTAAAGCTGCTGGTGGGAAACACGGTTAGCCAACCGCAACGGCTCGATCAGCGAGGTGAATGCAATCATCGAAAAATCAGGAACAAGAACAAGGCCAAGCGTCTGTGTCGCAGGCGTTGCCGATTGCGCTTTATCGCCAGATTGCGTCATCACCGCATCTCCCTTGCCTTGCTCTTGCGTCGGATTTAGGCAAATTCGGAAAGAATTGGCAATCAATATCTTTATTGCGACGTTTATGTCGTAATTTTATGAGGTAGGAACGGTCCAATAATCATAGGTGTAGAGCGGCTTAAAGCCGATACCTTCATAGAGAGCGCGAGCCGCTTTGTTCGTCGACACAACCTGAAGATAGGCATCCTCCGCCGAGAGGCCAATGGCCCAATTGAGTAAAGCCGTGACGATGGCCCTTGCAAACCCGCTCCGGCGGGCTTCGGGAAGCGTGGCAATTTGGAAGATTCCCAAACGGCCATCCGCGACGACACCGCGCCCGACCGCTACCGCTTTGCCGAGGTCATAGGCCACGATAAAGGCCTGCGGGCTAGCCACGGCGTTCAGCGCACATGCGATTTCTTCGCGCTCGCCATCAGCATGGTGTTCGGCAGCGAGATAGGTGTCGAGCCATTCGTCGGTCTGCGTCGGCGAAATACGCGCTCTCAGATCGGACGGAAAAAGGACCCTTAACGGCAAAACCTCGACGGTGGTTTCACCTTCGCCACGAAGGCCAAGCGTGCGGAGATGGTCGGTGGCCGCTGTGCCCGCAAAAGGCAGCATGCGGACATGGCAGGGTAGGCCTTGGCGACGGCAAACCGATGCTGCTTCGGCAAGCACATCAGAAAGCCGGCCCGGCTCCGGACCAACAGCATTCAATGAGTTGACACGACGCGAAGCTAGCGCTGGAGACAGACGCAATTCCCATCCGGAATGTTGCGTTACATGCCGTGCTGGCCATGCCCGGGCACTATGGTTCTCGATGGCACGGACGGTGACGAGCCAGTCTTCAGGTCCGACGGAAAGAGACATTGGCGTCAATTACCCCTTGTTCTTGGCTTCCCGTAATGCGGCAAACACTTCATCGGCGGGATGGCCTGCAAGACCTAAGGCGGCAGCCAGAGCCGGTTCACCAGCTCGTAAAAAGGGATTGGTTGCCTTCTCAAGCCCTATGGTCGAGGGAATGGTAAAGGCGCCCTTAGCGCGCAAGGCCTCCACCTCGGAGACCCGCTTTTGGAGCTCGGGATTGTTGGCATCAAAGCGGATCGCGAAATGCGCATTCGACAGCGTATATTCATGGCCGCAATAGAGTTTCGTTGCGTCCGGCAAGGCGGCAAGCTTGGAAAGTGAGGACCACATTTGCTGCGGGGTGCCTTCGAAAAGACGGCCGCATCCCATGGCAAACATGGTATCTCCTGCAAACAGCAAGGCCTCCGAGGCACTATAAAATGCAACATGCCCGACCGTGTGCCCCGGCGTTTCAAATACCTCAAAATCGACCGAGCCGACCATAAAATGGTCGCCTTCGCGAACCAGTACGTCGATGTCCGGAATCCGGTGCTTATCCGCCAAAGGCCCAACGACGCGCGCGCCAAAACGCTGTTTCAGCGCCGTGAGCGCCGCAATATGGTCGCTATGGTGGTGGGTCACGAGAATCTCAGTTAACTTCCAGCCCTTTTCCTGCAAAGCAGCTGCGATAGGCGCTTCTTCGCCCGCGTCGATGCTGGCTGTTCTACCCGTTGCCGGATCATGCAAAAGGACGCCGAGATTGTCCGAACCGATCGCGAATTGATGGATGATGAGAGCCATTCGTTTTCCTTTTTTGTTACTGCCCGCTATATTGATGGTTGGACGAGCAAAAAGGAAGCGCCATGGCGCTCGATGTCATCGATATTCGGAGCTTTTATGCCAGCGCCCTTGGCCGAGTCACCAGCCAGGTCCTGTCAAAGCGGATTCGCGAGCGTTGGAGCCGGACGCAATCGCTCGCCATTCTCGGCATCGGCTATGCAACACCTTATCTCGACGCTTTTTTGGATGAGGCCGAGCGGGTTATTTCCGTTATGCCCGCGCGGCAGAGCGTTGTGAATTGGCCGATTGGCCGCCCCTCAGCGAGCCTATTGGCATCCGGCGAAGCGCTGCCCTTTCCAAATGCATCGGTGGACCGTGTATTGGTGGTCCACAGCCTTGAAACGCAGGAAAACCCGCACGAGATGCTGAATGAAATTTGGCGTATACTCACACCGGGTGGGCAATTGCTGGTCATCGCGCCCAACCGCCGTGGCCTTTGGGCGCGGGTTGATAAAACGCCATTTGGACATGGCCAGCCCTTTTCCCGCCGTCAATTGACCGATTTGTTGCGCGAAGCGCTGTTTTCACCCTCGCATTGGTCGGAAGCGTTGCACTTCCCACCCTTTAAAGGCGCGATGCTGACGCGAACAGCTTCAGCATGGGAAGCCGTGGGCGAGGCCCTTGCCTTACCTTTTGCCGGCGTGCACCTTGTGGAAGCGACAAAATTGATGTTCCGGCCGGTCCTTGTAAACAACGCCAAACGAAGCCGCGCCTCGCTTTCGCCGATCCTTGTGCCGGCAACAAGCCCGAGGACGCTTGACGAAAGCCCACTCTAACGTCAGAACTCAGCCCCCGTCGGCGGGCATCTTCAGGGATTGCTCCCGCTGCACTCCATCCGGGCCAAAGGCAAATTCAATGCGCTCTTATCTCGACTTTGAAAAATCCGTCGCCGAAATCGACGCCAAGGCCGACGAATTAAGCGCCATTCTGGCGGCTGGCGGCTCTCCAGCGATTGCCGACGAGATCAAACGGATCGAAGCTCGCGCTAAGGCTGCCCTCAAAGAACTCTACGGCTCGCTGACGCCTTGGCAGAAGGCGATGGTCGCTCGCCATCCGATGCGGCCTCATTTCAAGGATTATATCAGCGGTCTTGTGGAAGATTTCTCGCCTTTGGCAGGCGATCGTTCCTTTGGCGAGGACGAGGCCATTGTAGCAGGCATCGGCCGGTTTCGCGGTATTTCCGTTGCCGTCATTGGCCAAGAAAAAGGCTCGGACACCGATAGTCGCATCCGGCATAATTTCGGTATGGCGATGCCGGAGGGATATCGCAAGGCCGTTCGCATCATGGAAATGGCCGATCGGTTCAGTCTGCCTGTCCTTTCAATCGTCGATACAGCCGGGGCCTATCCCGGCATTGGTGCGGAAGAGCGCGGCCAAGCCGAAGCCATTGCCCGTTCAACGGAGGCCTGTTTGGCATTGGGTGTGCCTAACATCGCAGTCGTCATCGGCGAAGGCGGTTCAGGCGGTGCTGTAGCGATCGCCAGCACTAATTCGGTGCTGATGCTGGAACATTCGATCTACACGGTGGCTTCACCCGAAGCCTCCGCCTCAATTTTATGGCACGATTCATCGAAAGCGCAGGAAGCGGCGACGACGATGAAAATCACGGCGCAGGATTTGCTGAAATTCGGCATTATCGACGGCATTATTGCGGAACCGGTGGGTGGCGCGCATCGGGATTGCGAAGCGGCGATTGCGTCCGTCGGCGATTCTGTTGAAAAAACGCTCCGGTCCTTGACGGGGCTATCTGCCACGCAATTGCGGGACAAGCGGGCAGAAAAATTTCTCGGTATTGGCCGAAAACTTTAATCCGTTGGGATGACAGCAGAGCTCTCGATTTAAACTGAAAGATACGCTATTAAGGGCTGGTAAACTATGTTTGCGTAGGGTCTGTTCTTAAGATTCGACCGCGCCTTCTTATCAGAGACGACCCATGGCCCTGTCAGTACTGCACCGCGTAATTTTGATCACCGCTTTATTGGCAATAGCCAGTTGCACCTCGTCTCCTAATCAAGCCGTTATTTCGGCCCGAGCGGTAACACCAATACCAGCAACAACGCTTGCGGCCTTGGACCAGATCAGTTCGTCGCGCGATGCTCCAATCCTCATCCGTGCCTATAAAAAAGAATCCGAAATCGAAATCTGGAAGCAGACGAAATCCGGTACTTTTGCCTTGATGAAGACTTATCCGGTCTGCCGGTGGTCCGGTCAGCTTGGCCCAAAAACGCATGAGGGCGATCGCCAAGTTCCAGAAGGCTTCTATACCGTCACCCCTAGCCAGATGAATCCGAACTCAGCGCTCTGGCTCGCCTTCAATGTCGGCTATCCGAATGCGATGGAGCGCTCGCTCGGTCGAAACGGCGGCGACATCATGGTGCACGGCACCTGCTCGTCGCGCGGTTGCTTTGCCATGACCAATGAGCAAATCGAAGAAATTTATGCCGTGATGCGGGAATCCTTTGCGGGCGGCCAGAAATCAATCCAGTTCCAATCCTATCCCTTCCATATGACAGCGGAAAACCTCGCGAAATTCCGCAACGACCCGAATCTACCCTTCTGGAAGAATCTGAAAGAGGGCAGCGACAGGTTCGAAGTAACCAAAGTCGAGCCTGCCGTAGGCTATTGCGGTTCGCGCTATACCTTTGGAGCGACCGAGGCACCCGGTTGTGGTCAGACGGCGGCCACTGACCCTGCCGCCAATGCCATTGCGGCCAAAGCGACAGCCGACGACGCCAAGATTGCATCACTGGTCGCGGGTGGCTTGCCCCCAATCCATATGTCCTACGCCGATGGCGACCAGAACGTTACGTTCCAGACACCTGAAAAACATGCCATGCTAGAAAAATGGGCCGCATCGGGCGAATTAAGCCGTCCGGAAGCTCTTTGGGCGGTGCACGAAACCGAAATCGATAGTGCGGGTAAACCCGTTTCGCGTCGGGCTGCTACCGTTACCGCGTTTTCGGCAACGCCGGCATTGACAACGGCAGCTACAACGCAGGCTTCAAATGACAGCTTTTTCAAGAAGCTGTTGAGCGCCCCAGAAGAGCCTATCGCAGCATCCGAAGTTGAGCCGCTTGTCGGACCGACTGCTACGGTTCCTTTGCCCCCGCGTCGTAGCTAAGGCTGGGCGCGATTGGCCGACATTCGAGTTTGGATCCGTCGTAGGTTTTGGAGCGCGTCCAAATGCTGACGCTACTGCATGACCAATGAGCCTATAGGGTCAGGATCTTGTTTCGACGATTATCGGCCTCCGAACCGTCTAGTTGCCGCCCGTGATCAATCATAATGCACCGAATTTATCTCTCTCCTCACTTTGACGATATCTGCTTTTCGCTTGGCGGATTTGCTGAGCAATCCGGTGGCCTTCTGCTAAATCTGTTTACCCGCTGCGAATGGACCGCCTACCCTGTCACGCCAAGATCGGGGCAATCGCTGACCGATCACGTGAGCGCTCTTAGGCGGAGCGAGGATATCGCCTTCGCAACCGAGGCGAGACTGGAGCGCGAGGACCTGCCGCTCTCCGATGCACGGGTGAAGGGCGATGACACCTTCAACCTCGCGGGCATCGATGGGGTTGTGGTCGATTTGACGGAACACCTGATCCCGCGCCTTTTTGAGATTTGGGGCGAGACCAACGAGCCTCGTTCGCGGGAATTATTTTGTCCACTCGGCATTGGGGGCCATCGTGATCACGTCGCCACACTCATGGCTATTCGCGACGCGCTTCCGGCTCTCCAAAAGCGCTGCACGGTCTTTTTTTATGAAGATCTGCACTATGCGTCGAACAAATCCGTTCGTTTAAAAGGGCTGCAACGGGCACATGAGATCCTTGTCCCAAGAGAGCTCACGCCGCGCATCCTGATGCAAAGCAAAGATCGCTTTTTAAGAAAAATGAGCTTGGTGGAAAGTTATAAAAGCCAACTCTTCAATCCCCCGCGACACGAGGATTTCATTCCGGCATCGGCGTTTGCGTCTTTTGCCCATGAAATGATCTGGCAAGCAACGTAAGGATGAATGACACCATGCCCTATTCGCCTGACGCTATCCTCCGTATGCCGCGAATAGCCAGCATCTCGACCTTACCGCGTCGGCTTGAAGGGCTGGAGGCGGTGGTGCAGGATATTCTCCCCCAGATCGACGGCCTCTTTGTCTATTTGGACGGCCATGAAACGATACCGGACTTTTTAGTGCACAGCCCCAAAATTACGGCAACGTTGGTCGGGGCAGACCAAAGCCTCAAACAATCCAACCGATTTCTGGTTTATGATCACCTGGCAGAGCCTAGTGTTCTCTTTTTTATTGATGATGATATTCACTATCCTCCCGATTATACCAATCGGCTGACTGAACTCCTTGCCCAATTCAAAGGGCGGGCGCTTGTCGGCGTCCATGGCCGGATTTTTCTACCTCCGCATGCCGACTACATCTCTAACGTGCACCTCATCAGTTTTCCGACCGCCAACAATGCAATTACACATGTCCATGAAGTGGGAATGGGAACGTCTGCCTTGATCTCGACGATCTTACCCATCAATCCGAAATTATGGCCGACGCCGGAAATGAATGATATCCAAGTCGCCATTGAAGCCCAAAAGCTGCGTATTCCCCGCCTGGTCGTCCCGCGTCCGAAGCAGTGGCTCGTGCCCAATATGTGTGGCAAAGATCCAGGCGTGTGGAATAAGACCGTCGCCGATTCGTCGCGCCAGACCGAATTCATGTGGCAATTGCTCGCCACCTACCAAGCCGTATAACCCAGCACCGCGCGTTTGTAAGGTTTGGCCATCTTGCCGATGGCCTGCAATGATGTGGGAGAGAGACAGGTGCAGCCCGGGACGTTAGACATAATATATAGCCAATCGACGGAAACCCTCGTTGTTTCGATCAGCCTTGGCCTTCTTTTGTTTTCGGTTGTCTTGTTGAAGCTTTTTTCTGCCGTATGGCCTGCCCATACGCGACAGGACCATAACGATGTCGCTGGTTTCATTCTCGGCGTTGTCGGTGTCAGTTATGCGGTTCTGATCGGTGCAGTGGCGGTCGGCGTTTGGGACAAGACCAATTCGGCCGGCAAAGAGATTGTGAACGAAGCCAGTGCGGCGACCGACGTTTACCGACTCGCCGAGGGTCTGTCGCCCCCCCTTGCCCTAGCGCTTCGAGCCGATGTCCTCGACTATCTTCATATCGTGATCGAACGGGAATGGCCCGCCATGCGCGCAGGTAGCGTGCCTTCCGATGGCGCGGTTGTCTATAATCGGATGGTCGAGCGTTTGGCCCATTTCAGCCCACAATCGGCAACCGAACAAATCTTTCTTGACCATGTGCTCACCGATATCGGCCAATTGATTGATGCAAGGCGGGCGCGTCTTTTTGCCAGCACAAACGGGCTAAACCCGATCCTCTATCGCTTTTGCTTTTATGGTAGTCTTCTGGTCGTCGCTTTTTGCGCCTTTTTCGGCCTCGCGAGCCAGCGGAGCCACCTCATTTTTATGATATTTCTCAGCTTTTCCGTTGGCTTGATTCTAACCGTAATTGTGACGCTCGATCGCCCCTTTATGGGCCCTGCCAGCATCAGTACGGAAACATTCGATACCGCCCTAATCCTTCTCGAGCGTCGTTAAATCAATCTGCATGAAGGACATGAGACAATAGAACGGTGAACCGTCCTCGAAGCATCATCCTTTGGCAATAACGCCCGATGGTCGTGCCAGATGATAATGGAGCGAAATATACGCCATGTTCGAGCCTTTTGGCGTATCCAACTTTAAAGAAAAAACGGTTTCACTTTTGCCTGATTCGAAGAAATCATTAACAAAATGACGGATAGTTTCCATAAATTTCAAGCTTTGCTCCAAATCGATCAACGGCTTACCGTTGTTCAAAAGGTCAAATTTGAGTTTTGTATATAATTCGCCCACCATCAATGCCTTGGCTTTGGAGCCTGCCCCACCCACTTTGGTTGAAAATTGGCGAAGGGAATCATCATGTGGGATGCTCGAAATGCCATGATCGCTCATCAGCCTTTTCTTGACACCCTGAGTATCGAGCCGGAAATATAATTCGGTGTCTTCAAATCCCCATCCACGAAAGGCTTCGTCAAATCCCCCGACTTTGAAAAAATCGTACCGATTGATAATCGAGACCCCTTGAAGCGCCGGATCCTTCGACGAAATCGTATAAAATTCCCCGGGGCGCCCATTGGCTGCAAGCCAATCGTCGAGCGAAAAGTCGATGTAAGTATCGGCATCCGCAAAGATGAGATAATCCGTATCGGCATGAAGGGCTCCGATATTTCGTGCCCTGCTTGAAGAAAACAAAGGATCATCAGAGACGAAAACAACCTTTACTGAAGGAAAGTTATGAAGTGTCCAGTTTCCAGAATTTTCTTGGCACCCATAATCGACTAAAATAATGTCAATATTTTTCTGTTTTACAAATTTAGCCAAGGTTAAACGTAAATGTGCAAGCCTGTTCTTACACGTAACGATAAGCGTAGCTGCTTTTTTTGTATTTTCTGAAAGATCTTTCAATTTGGCATGCGTATCAAACCATCCCGGGGAATTAAGTAAGGCGGGCGCTTGATCTCGGTTAGCCCGTTCAAGCGCAAAATCGCCCGAACGGTGACTGTCTTCAAGGAGACCTTCAAACTGTTGTAGTGCTTCGTCATACCCTACCCAAGGCTGGATGATGTCGTCGCCGAAGGGGCCCGATGAATGTAGGGCAAAGCGATGATTAAAATAAGTTCCGTCTAACCGCCTTAACGTCATCGTCTTCTGATGCATATGCATTTGCTGCACGAGCTTGAACGATACGTATCCCGCCCGCCTTAGAGCTTCGAACTCGTCGACGAGGTTCTTATAATCTGTCTTTTCGGATTCGATTGAAATATAGGTCGGCTTCAATGGTAACGACGCAACCTGATCGAGCAAATGCCGATCCATCCCCTCGATATCGATCTTCAAATAAAACGGGATACCGAATTTTTTAAATATTTCAAAAATATAGGTTCGCTTCACTTTTATGACGGTGGCTGTTAATTTCCATGCAAAAGTGAGCCGGGTTTTCCATTGAGAAGTGAGCCGCCTCTGAGTTATGCTCTGCGGGTTATGCCGGGGTCAAGACATTGCTGGGCTCCTTTCTTTTTCGGGCTGCAACGGCCGAACTTGCCTTGAAGCGGAAGCTATCGTTTCCTGTCTCCAAGATGTGGCAACGGTGGGTCAGAC
>CAIUPE010000131.1 GCA_903900975.1 uncultured Hyphomicrobiales bacterium
AATTGGCAGCCAGACCACGACTGATCGCTTCTCTTTCCTCGATACCGAGGCGACTATACTGCTTCTGTTTCATGCGGAGCCCATATTAGCCCCGTTGCGTTAGATTCCTGAAACCGCCATGTAAAAACGGTACCTTTTCTTTTACCATCAGCTGGGTTGCTTCGCATTCGCTCGCCATGACGATATAGAATACGTAATGACGGATCTATTAACCCAGCGAGCTTCGCACATTCTCGAAAAACTGTGTCGTAGACCGCTCAAACGAATAGCCCGCGGCAAAATTGCGGCAGCGCTCGCGCGATAGGTCCAGCGCGGCGCGTGCTGCCAGCGCCAAATCCTCATCCAGCCGCCCCACATCGCCAGTCGCGATATCGGCCAACAGACCCTCGCCCGGAAAGGACGCAATCGGCACGCCTGAGGCGAGCGCTTCCAGCAGCACCAGTCCAAAGGTTTCCGTCCGGCTTGGAAACACAAACACATCGGCAGATGCATAGATCGCCGCCAGCTCCTCGCCAAACCGTGCGCCTAGAAAGCGCGCTTCCGGATAGGTCGCTTCGAGCCGTGCCCGATCCGGTCCATCGCCCACCATGACTTTGGTGCCCGGCAGATCGAGCTTCAAAAAGGCATCGAGATTTTTCTCGACCGCCAAGCGCGCGACGCACAAAAAGATCGGGCCCGGAAAATCAAACGCTTTTTCCTCGCGTGGCCGGTAGAGCTCCATATCCACCCCGCGCGACCACAGCATAAGGTTGCGAAACCCAGCCTCGCGCAATTCGCTGGCCAAAGCTTCAGTCGCTACCATCACGCCATCGCCGCCATTATGGAACAGCCGCAACAGCGCATAAGTGAGCCGCTCCGGCACCGGCAAACGCGCCGCGACATATTGCGGATAGCGTGTGTGATAGCACGTGGTGAAGGGAATTTTACGCGTCCGGCAATAGCGCCGCGCCAACAGGCCCAAAGGCCCCTCCGTCGCAATATGAATGGCATCGGCTTTAGCCGCCTCGATCATCCTTGCCAGCGCGCGGGGCCGGGCAAAGGACAGCCTGATCTCGCGATAGCCAGGCATAGGGAGTGTCCTGAAGCGTTCGGGAGTGAGAAAAACGATCTCGTCACCGAGCCGGCGCGCTTCCGCCTCCAGCTGCTCAAGCGATCGGACCACCCCATTCACTTGTGGCCGCCAAGCGTCGGTAACGACGAGAATACGCATCAGGCTGCCGATCGTATCCGCACGCTGTCGAGATCCACCACACCGTCGACATCCAAAATCGACGTCCAGCGGATGATTTCCAGCGCTCCAGTGGCATCCTCGACCAGCGCAGTGCAGCTATCCACCCAATCGCCCGTGTTGACATAGAGGCACTCGCCCATCTGGCGCATCATGGGGGCATGGATATGGCCGCAGATCACGCCATGCACATCGGACTTCTTGGCATCGTTTACGACTGCGCTCTCAAAGGCCCCGATGAAATTAACCGCGCGCTTTACCTTCTGCTTGCTCCAGCCAGAAAATGACCAATAGGGCAAACCCATTCGGCGGCGAAACCAGCCAATCGCGAGATTAAGTCCAATCGCTATATCGTAGGCCCAATCACCTAAATGGGCGAGCCATTTCACATTGCGCACCACAACGTCAAATTTGTCGCCATGCAGAATGAGCATGCGCTTGCCGTCGGCAGTCTCAAAAATATCCTCTTCAAGAACTTCCACGCCACCGAAGGTATGGCCAACATAATCGCGCAAAAACTCGTCGTGATTGCCGGGAATGTAAATCATCCGCGTGCCTTTACGCACTTTGCGCAATAGCTTTTGCACGACGTCATTATGAGCCTGCGGCCAATACCAAGCGGCCTTAAGCCGCCAGCCATCAATGATATCGCCGACAAGATATATCGTCTCGGCTTCGACATGCTTCAAGAAATCAAGCAAAAGCTCGGCCTGACACCCTTTGGTGCCGAGATGCACGTCGGATAAAAACAACGTGCGAACCTTACGAATCCCAACCGCTTTCAAGGCTTGTCTCCCCGACGAATCAATTCAGCATTACATGCAATCAAGGAATTGACGGCATTATGACACAGCGTCACAAACCCGCGTCATTTGGGCAAATCGTGACAAAAAAAGCAGCGGTCAGCTCGACCAATTCTGTTTGAACTCGCCATACAGCGTCAGCCCCCCGCAGGCATATAACGTTTGTCCGGTGATATACGACGCATCGTCAGACGCAAGAAATGCAAACGCCTTCGCCATTTCCTCAGACGTTGCGGCCCGCCCCATAGGAATATGGCTTTCAACCGAGCGTTTAGCCGCCTCATCATTGCGCCAAGCATCGTTTATACTGGTCAGCACCGCGCCCGGGCCCACGGCATTCACCCTTATGCCACGATCTGCAAATTCCAGCGCCAACGTGCGGGTCATATTGCCAAGCCCGCCTTTGCTCACGGAATACGCCAAAAAGCCGGGCTTCGGAATAATCTCATGCACGCTGGTGGTGTTCACAATCACGCCGCCACCGGAACGCGACAGGAAATGCGCAATCGCATGCTCGGCGCAATAGGCCTGCCCCAATACGTTGACGGCAATAATGCGCTCAAAAGTTGCCGCATCAAATCCATCACCGGGCGTCTCCGCTTGGATACCGGCATTATTGACCAGAATATCAAGCCGCCCCCATGTGGCGACCAACTGGTCGATCATCGCTTTGACATCGTCGACTTTAGCTACATCAGCAGGTGCGTTGCGATGCGCCTTGGTTCCAAAGCCTGCGTTTTGACTGATCGAAGCCAAGCTCGTTAACGTCAGCTCAGCCTCGGCCTCATCTTTATAATGATTGATCGCAACGGTGCCGCCCTCAGCGGCGAAGGCTTCCGCCACCGCGCGGCCAATGCCGCGTGATCCACCCGTTACAACCGCAAATTGTCCGTCAAACCGATGCCTAGAAGATGTCAAAACTGCCTCCGTTCAGGATCAAGCAGCAGCCCGAATCCGGCGGCCACCACGCTTTACGCCGCGATAGGCGAGAAGCACTGAGAGAACAAGGGCAAACACCAGCGGCCAGGTAATATCGCGCTTCACGAGCCACCAATAATGCACCACCCCCAGCACGGCGATGGGATAGATCGCCTTATGCAGCATGGCCCAACGCGCGCCACCCAAGCGCAACACCCAGCCCCGCGTCGAGGTAATCGCCAGCGGGATCAGCAAGACAAAGGCGGCAAACCCCACCAGAATATAAGGGCGTTTAACGATTTCCCGCGCCATGTCGCTAAAATCGAAAAGGCGGTCAAATCCGACATAGGCGAGAAAATGCAAACACGCATAACAGAACGCAAACAGTCCCAGCATCCGGCGGAATTTGATCAGATCATTCCAGCCGGTCAGCTTGCGCAGCGGGGTAATCGCCAACGTCATCAGCAGGAAATACAGCACCCAATCGCCGGTCTTGTGCAAAATCGTCTCTGCGGGGTTAGCCCCCAAACTGATCGGATCAGCCACAACGGCATAGATGATGAGTCCCCAAGGGATCAGCGCCGCGCCAAATACCAGCACCTTCAACAACGAAATCCAGCGCTTCGAAAGCGAGAGGGACATCGGCTCTCCTCCCGTTAAAAATTGGCCGCCAGATCCATACCGGTATAGAGCGATGCCACTTCTGCGCCATAGCCGTTGAATTTTTCTGTGGCACGGCTCGCGAAGAACGAAGGCAAAAGCCGCTCATGCTTCTGACTCCAGCGCGGATGATCCACGTCCGGGTTCACATTAGCGTAAAAGCCATATTCGGAGGCGCCCGCCGTCATCCACGCCGTTTGCGGTTGCTCTTCGACAAAATCGATCCGCACGATGGATTTGGCGTTTTTAAAGCCGTATTTCCACGGCGTGACGATCCGCACCGGTGCACCATTCTGGTTCGGTAGCGTTTCGCCGTACATGCCAAGCGTCAGGAAAGTAAGCGGATGCATCGCCTCATCCATCCGCAGCCCCTCAATATAGGGCCAATCGAGGACGCGACTGCGCACGCCCGGCATTTCCTCAGGCCGCGCCGCACTCGTAAATTTCACATATTTCGCCTTGGCCGTCGGCTCGACCAGCGCCGCAATCTTTGAAAACGACATGCCAACCCAAGGGATAACCATCGACCACGCCTCAACGCAGCGCATCCGGTAGATCCGCTCTTCAAGTTCCATCGCCAGCAAATCCTCAATGCCAACAGTCCGAGGCTTTGCTACCGCGCCGCCAATCTCCACCGTCCAAGGCCTAACCTTGAGCGTCGAGGCATTATGGGCCGGATCGGCCTTTGAGGTGCCGAACTCGTAGTAATTATTGTAGGTCGTTGCCAATTCGCGCGCGGTCGGCTTATCGGTAAGAGCTGGCGCGAGGCCTGCAGAAAATTTCAGCGGCTCGATTCCTGAGGGAGCAGCAAAAGCCACCTCGCCAGTGGCCAAAACCGCACCCATGGCCAGCGCACCCCCCATAAAATGCCGCCGATTGAGATAGACGTCACGCGGCGTGATCTCGGAACTCTTAGGTGTTGGAAACGAATATCGCGACATGGCAGCTCTCCAAAGGTAAAAGTTCAGGCGATCTTCATACTTCGCGTGCAACGCACGCTTTGTTACATACGAACACGAACCAACCCAGTTCAGCCCTTGATAAACGCCTCAACCGCCGCACGCTTCGGAATAGGTGCTACGGCACCATAGCCTTGTGTCGATAATGCGGCGGCGGCATTCGCGTAAGCCGCAGCAGCAAACGGATCACGCACGCGCAACCACTCAGCCAGAAACGCGCCATCAAACGTATCACCCGCGCCTGTTGCATCGACCGCCGTCACAACACGAGCAGGCACATGCTGCCGCTCGCCGGGTATTGCCACCATGGTACCATTTTTGCCCATGGTAAGGGCCACAATCTTGGCCCCTAACCCGAGATAAAAATCACAAATCGCTTCTGGTGTCGTCAAACCCGTCAATTGCTCGGCATCGTCCAACCCCGGCAAGGCAATATCGCTCATGGCAACGGCTGCATGAATGACTGCCCGCGCCCGCTCAATCGGCCAGAGGCGCAAGCGCAGATTGGTGTCATAGCTGATGGCGCGCCCCGCAGCCTTTGCCCGCTTCATCGCCTCGAAAATCATATCGCAGGCCGAGGTTGAAATCGCCTGACTGATCCCCGAAACATGCAGCACTTTGGCGGATTCCACGAGGCCATCTGGCACATGTCTAGGCCCGACAAGGCTTGCAGCGGAGCCCGCCCGATAATAGCTGAACGCATGGCCATCCGGCCCATGGGTGACGAAATAAATGCCGGTGCGGGCATCGGGCTGCAACACCACATCGCTGCGTCCGACCTGTTCGCGGTCCCACAGCTCGATAAACTGATGGCCAAACGCATCATCGCCCAAATGGGTGAAATACGCCGTCCGCGCGCCTTGGCGGGCAGCGGCGACGATCGCATTCGATGTATCCCCGCCATGGCCGGGCCGGTAAACCGCTGATGCGCTTGAACGGTCTTCATTGAACTCAACCATCGGCTCGCCAATGGCTAAAATATCGATCTCGGAACGGGCCACGCGGATCTCCTCAAACACGTCTTGCGCAATGCTGATGCGATGACCATATTTCATCCATGACCGCAAGGCCATGGAGTGCTGCATAAGCGGGCTCCTTTCCACGAAGTGCCAACACAAGGGCTTCGCCTATGACACGACTGACATCGCTTACCTCGCCGTTCCTGCTCGGCTTTGACGAGTTTGAACGGGCGCTCGAACGGGTCGCCAAAACGGCGTCCGATGGCTATCCGCCCTATAATATCGAGCGGTTGGCACCCGCGGGCGACGAGCCCGAACGGCTCCGGATTACGTTAGCGGTGGCAGGCTTCACACGCGATCAACTCGATGTGACGCTGGAAGAAAAACAGCTCGTTATTCGCGGGCGGCAGATGGATGATAAATCGCGCATCTATCTGCATCGCGGCATCGCAGCACGCCAGTTCCAGCGTAGTTTTTTACTGGTCGATGGCATGGAAGTCTTGGGCGCGGACCTTTCAAACGGCCTTCTCTCGGTCGATCTCGCGCGGCCAGAACCGGATCGCGTGGTTCGGAAAATCGCCATCGTGGAACACGACTAAACCAACACAGCACCGCTCAAGGAGGGTGATATGGGTATGATGACCAAGACCAACGAAATGGATTTCGAATTGACACCGCAGGAACTTGCAGCGTTGGGAGGCGGTAAAATCGCCTATCTCAAGCCCATTTTGTCCGACAAAATCGGTGAAATGTTCCCCGGCGCCCCAGAATTAGCGCCCGGCCTCAGCCTTTTCATGCTGTTAGCCGCCGATGGCTCGCCCATCATGATCACCGATTCAAAAGACGCGGCCATTGCCAATGCATGGGAGCACGATCTCGAAACGGTCAGTTTGCATTGATGGTATAGGACAGCTCAAAGCGTCTATTGATGGGAACGCTCAACTGAGCTATAATAGCCAAGTTGAACATTTAAAGAGCTCGTCATGATTGTGATGTCATCTAAAGCGATCAAAGATCACTATGGTGTGTTTGCCGATGCAGCCCGTCGGGAGCCGGTTGTGCATACCAGTCACGGTCGGCAAACATTAGTGACTATTTCCATCGATAAAGCCCGCGAAATACCCGAATTGCGTGACGCGATCAGCGGGACTGACCCGGCAAATAGGCAAAGTCGACTATCGCGCCTCTTGGCCTTAGGAGGCGCAGGAGCAGGACTTGTTGGCACGACCTCAGCAGAGGATCTGGCGGCTCGTAGTCGGCATTTCCGTGGCAATGATTGAGGCCATTCGAGCCGCAAAACGGCTTTATCTGGATGCGAATTGCCTGATCTATTTCATCGAACGCGAAGATGCCTTCCAGAAAAAGATAGCCGATCTTATTGCCTATGCGGATCAAAACGGCATCGAGCTGGTGTGCAGCGAAATTGGCGTAGCAGAATGCTTCTATGGTGCCTTCAAACTCAATAGCCTGTCGCTTGAAGAGCTTTATAACGAATTGTTCTACAATATTGCACTTTTCAAACTCTGCCCCGTCGATGGCGAGCGATTGACACTAGCCGCGAAGATAGGGGCTGAAAAAGGCCTGAAACTGGTCGATGCTGTTCATTTTCTCGCCGCCATCGAGAAGGAATGCGACATCTTTGTAACCAATGACAACCACTTCCGATCAAGCCACGGCGTCACGGTTGTGCCGTTGGCCGATCTCTAAAAATTGCCATTCAGCCTGATCTTGCCTAAAACATCGGGCATGTCCGGACCATTTACCTCAGCCTTTGATGATAAGCCGCTTGCTGGCCGCACCATTCTGCAAATCATCCCTCGGCTTGATGCTGGGGGTGCGGAGCGGACGACGGTGGATATCGCTGAAGCCTTGGTCAAAGCAGGCGCGCGCGCGCTGGTGGCAACAGAAGGCGGACGCCTCATCCCCGAATTACAAGCCAAAGGCGGCATCTGGCTGCCTTTTCCGGCCGCCACCAAAAACCCGCTGGCCATTTTGGCCAATATCAACCGCCTTAACGCGCTTTGCACCAAGGAAGGCGTCGATCTCGTCCATGCCCGCTCGCGTGCGCCGGCTTGGACGGCACGGCTCGCTACCAAGCGCACAGGCCTGCCCTTTGTTACCACCTATCACGGCAGCTATTCGGGCAGCTCGGCCTTTAAAATCTGGTATAATTCGGTTATGGCGCGGGGTGATATCGTTATTGCCAACTCGCATTACACGGCCGGATTGATCGCCCAAATGCATCCCTTCGCGATGGATCAGGTGCAGGTCATCCATCGCGGCACCGATATGCGGCAGTTTTCCCCGTCAAGCGTCGGCTTGGCCCGCGCCAATGCGTTGCGCAAGGCTTGGGGCATTGCGCGCGACAAACGCATCATCCTGCTTGCCGCGCGGCTTACGGGGTGGAAAGGCCAAAAAGTGCTGATCGAGGCCACGCGCCTGCTGATGGATCAGGGACTTGACGATTGTGTCACCGTTTTGGCGGGTGACCCGCAAGGCCGCGACCATTACGTGGCCGAGCTGAACGCCTTAATCGAAAAACTGAACCTGCAATCGCATGTCCGCCTTGTCGGCCATTGCACCGATATGCCGGCGGCCTTCTTGGCGGCGGCGGCCGTGGCGGTGCCCTCGACAGAGCCTGAAGCCTTTGGCCGCTCGGCGGTGGAAGCGCAAAGCATGGGCACCCCCGTGATCGTCAGCGAGCTTGGCGCGGTGCCTGAAACAGTGCTCGACACGCCGCCAAATGCCCGCACCGGATGGCGCGTACCGCCCGCCAATGCGCAAGCCTTAGCCGACGCGCTCTATGAGGCGTTGACGCTCAAAGCCTCCGCTCGCGAATCGCTTGCCGAGCGGGCGCGGCACCATGTGGAGGCGCAATTTTCATTACAAAAGATGACGGACGACACTTTGGACGTCTATCAGAGGCTGCTGGTCCAAGAAAATAACGTCAAACCAGTTTGATTGGTTGACTTATGGCCACATTCTGCGAATTTCCGTCGTGTTAAAACGATGATCTGATAATGGCGCATCTCGTTCCCTCCCGGAACCCGCCAATACCAGTCAAACAGAGGAGTTACGAGCCATTCGCAGACCAATGAGAGCCGCGCCCGTGCCGACCAAGGACGGGCCCCGCGCCAACCGTGATATTCGGGGCGTGCGCGACGTCCAACTGATTGACGACACCGGCACCAATCGCGGGATCGTCTCCTACACTGATGCTTTGGAAATGGCAGAGCAAGCTGGCCTCGACCTTGTCGAGATCGTGCCGAACGCCAACCCGCCAGTGTGCAAAATTCTCGATTACGGCAAATTCCGCTTTCTCGAGCAGAAAAAATCTGCCGAGGCCCGCAAGAAGCAGAAGGTCGTCGAAATCAAGGAAATCAAGCTGCGTCCCGGCATTGATGACCATGATTACGAGACCAAGA
Organism: uncultured Hyphomicrobiales bacterium; assembly: GCA_903900975.1. GTDB lineage: Bacteria > Pseudomonadota > Alphaproteobacteria > Rhizobiales > Beijerinckiaceae > CAIUPE01. Next base: position 8,953 of record CAIUPE010000131.1, read on the forward strand.
TGAAGGCCGTTCGCCGCTTCTTTGATGAAGGCGACAAGGTCAAGATCACGCTGCGCTACCGCGGCCGCGAAATGGCCCACCAAGATCTCGGCATGAAACTCTTGGAACGTGTGAAGATTGAAATGGCTGAAATCTCCAAGGTAGAGGCCGAACCTTTGCTCGAAGGTCGCCAGATGACCATGATCATGGCGCCGAAGTAAATATTTCAACCGTTATTGCTTCGCTGAACGCTCTCAACCGTCATTGCGAGCGTCAGCGAAGCAACCCAGCTAACGGATATTTTTAGAGTGTTGCTTTACCGCTGCACCCTTTATTAAAGCATCAACTGGGTTGCTTCGATCATCGCTCGCAATGACGGATAAGTGTTTTAAATCGGATCCCTCCCCATGAACACAGACACCCTCCGCATTGACCTCGCAGCTGCCTTCCGCATGGCTGCGCATTTCGATTTGAACGAGGGCATCTGCAACCATTTCTCGGTCGCCATTCCAGGCGCTGATGAGCGCTATCTGCTCAACCCTTACGGTGTGCACTGGTCCGAAATGCAGCCCGAGCATCTGCTGCTGGTCGATGGCCATGGCACCGTGTTGGAAGGTAAAGGCGAGGTGGAAGCCACCGCCCGCAACATCCACATTGCCGGTCACCGCGCCAACCAGAAGCATTTGTGCATTCTCCACACCCATATGCCGTTTGCCACCAGCCTGACCATGATCGAACATGGCCGTTTAGAGATGGCGCATCAAACCGCCGCCCGCTTTTATGGCCGCACGGCCTATGAGGAAGAATTCGGCGGCTTCGCGCTCGACGAGAACGAAGGCGCCCGCATTGCAGGCGACCAAACCAACCGCGGCGACGCCGACATCGTCTTTTTAGCCAATCACGGCGTGATGGTGGGTGGCCCCTCGGTAGCGGTGGCGTTCGACGACCTCTATTTCCTAGAGCGCGCCTGCCGCCAACAGGTCTATGCAATGTCCACCGGCCGGCCGCTCAAAATCATCCCCGAAGCCGAATGCCGCCACACCGCCAGCCAATGGATGCAGGTGCTGGAGTTCCAAGCAAACGAGCATTTCGAAGCGCTAAAGCGCGTTGTAGCTTAAGAAACGGTTCCGAATTCGTCATTGCGAGCGATGAGCGAAGCAACCCAGCCAGCGCTTGTTTTGAAAGCGCATTGTTACCGTTTCACTTGATCCTTCACCATCAGCTAGGTTACTTCGCTTATCGCTCGTAATAACGGATGGTAACGCATTACCCCCTTCGGACCGCGTGCCTCCCGGCGCGCTAGGAATGCGAGCCGAGAGGCACGCGGTCCAATAACGCCACATCCAATCCCGCTTGACTCCCCTTTCCAAAAGCACGATAAAAAGAGAACATATAGTGAACAAAATATCTGTCCCAGTGGTATCCCATGTCCGTGTCACACGAGTCCCTTAACGCTTTGAAACAGTCGATGGAGAGCATCGGGCGTGACGGCGCGCGGCGGTTTGGCAGCCAAGAAACTAATCGGGTTCATTTAGGTTTTAATGAGGTAGATCAATCGCTTGGCGGCGGTCTTTTACGTGGTGCTACACACGATATCCTCCCCAAATCCGCGCAAGAAGGGGGGGCTGCAACCGGTTTTGCGCTGGCCCTCATCGCAAGGCTGGCGTTTGGCGTCCCTTGGGTCTGGGTTCGGCAGGACATGGCAGCACGGGAGATTGGCGAACCCTATGGGCCAGGCTTGGCCGCCTTTGGATTAGACCCCGCAAACCTTGTTCTGGTCGCAGTTCCGGATGCCAAGGAAGCACTACGCGCGGCGGAAGAATCGCTGCGATGTCAAGCGCTTGGCGCCGTTCTCTTCGAGCCGTGGGGTGACCCGAAACAACTCGATCTGACCGCCACAAGACGGCTGGCGCTGGCAGCTGAGGAGAGTGGCGTTACCCTCATTACGCTGCGCAGCGGCGGGCATTTTCCCCTTGGTTCTTGCCGGACACGGTGGGAAATCGGAGCGGCGAACAGCCAATCGGCAGGAGGGGAAGAGCTCGGGTTTCCGGCCTTTTCCGCCCGCCTTGTTCTTAATCGGCAGGCCGGAGCAGGAGGCCCCGGCGGCATGTGGATGATGGAGTGGAATCATGGTAAGCGTTTGTTCCAGCAGGCGAATTTTGGCACTGGTCTTTCCCAGACTAGCCACCGACCGGTTGCAGAGGCGGCGTCACCCCTCCCTTTCAGGCACGCAAGCTAGGCTTCCTTTCGTCCTTTCTCAAAAGGCAAAAGGGGCCTTGGTGATTGCGGCCATGGACCCTGTGGCAAGCCAAGCCGGCCTCACCATCGGCATGCCGCTGGCCACCGCCCACGCGCTATGCCCCGCGCTTGACGTGGTTGAGCATAATCCATTGGCCGATCAAGCCTTTTTGGAACGTCTCGCCGATTGGGTCGAGCGCTACACCCCCTGTGTCGGCCTCGCCCCGCCCGATGGTTTGGCGCTCGACATTACAGGCGCGGCGCATCTTCTGGGCGGCGAAGAAAGCCTGTTAAAAGATTGCCTTAACCGGTTCTCTTCCCAAGGCTTTTCCGTATTCGGTGCGATTGCTGGCACAGCCGAAGCCGCCCGCGCTATGGCGCTTTTTGGTCAAGGCGGCGTGCTTACACCGGGCAGCGAGGCGGTGGTTGTTGCCCCCCTGCCCCTCGCAGCCCTTGGCATTGATGATCGACTGACCCTTTCCTTGGCGCGGCTTGGGTTGAAAAGCATCGGCGACATCGCCCAACACCCCAGAGCCCCCTTTGCCGCCCGTTTCGGTCGTGATTTGCTCGACCGGCTTGATCGGGTGCAAGGCCTTGTAGAAACAACAATTTCTCCGCGCCGTCCGCTTCCCGTCTACATCACCGAGCGGCGTTTTGCCGAACCCATCGGGCATGAAGACGATGTTCACCGCACCATTCTAACGCTGGCCGCAGATCTTGCCCGCCTGCTAGAACGGCAAGGCGAAGGGGCCCGCCGTTTGGAGCTGGCCTTCTTCCGCACAGACGGGACGACGCGGCGTTTAATGGTCGAAACAGCCCGTTCTTTGCGTGATCCAAAGGCGATTATGCGTCTTTTTCGCGAGAGATTGGATGTCTTGGCCGATCCGCTTGATCCCGGCTTCGGGTTCGACGTCATTCGCCTGTCTGCCTCCGTCACAGAGCCAACCCCTGTTCATGAAGCCGATTTTTCCGGCCAGAACGATCTGGCAGAAGACGTTGCAGCCCTTGTCGAGCGTCTTGGCGCTCGGCTCAATCCTAGCCGTGTGCTGCGTCTTCAGCCGCAAGACACCCATATGCCGGAACGCGCCTCCCGTTTTCTAAAAGCGCAAGAAGGCAATGCCGCGCTAGCCTCCGATTGGGAGCCATGGCGCGAGCCGGAGCTGCCTCCCGCGCGCCCCATTCGCCTGCTCGATCCACCCGAACAGATTGAAGTGATTGCCGAAATACCCGATGGCCCGCCCATCCGCTTCCGTTGGCGGCGCGTCTTTCATGTGGTCGTTAAAGCAGAGGGGCCGGAGCGGATCGCGCCCGAATGGTGGCGGATTGTGGGGGAGACAATGCCGCCAACGCGGGATTATTTCCGGGTCGAAGATGAAACGGGCACACGGTTTTGGGTTTTCCGCGCGGGCCTTTACCATCGGGAGTGCGAGCATCCTCTCTGGTTCATGCACGGGCTGTTCGGGTGATGGAGCCTGCCTATGCCGAATTAGCGGTGACGAGTAATTTCTCGTTTTTACGCGGCGCATCGCATCCCGAAGAGCTTGTCGTGCAAGCGGCGAAGCTTGGCCTTGCAGGCCTTGGCATTGCAGACCGCAATTCGCTCGCAGGCGTCGTTCGCGCCCATGTCGAGCTTAAGGAAACCGACGCCGACACAACGGGCTTGCGCCTAGCCATCGGCTGCCGCCTTGTGTTTGTAGACGGCACGCCCGACATCTTGGCCTATCCAGAGGATCGCGCCGCCTATGGCCGCCTTTCAAAGCTCCTCTCCCTCGGCAAGCGCCGCGCCGAAAAAGGCTCCTGCATCCTCCATCTCGATGATCTCCTCGCCGATTGCGAGGGGCTGCTGCTCATCCTGATGCCTCCTGAAAAGCCCGACACGGCTACAGAGACCGCCATTAAACAGCTTGCAAAGGTCTGCGGCGGCTCTGTCTGGTTAGGTGCCACCGTTGCCTATAAAAGCCGCGACCGAAAGAATCTCTTGGGCTTACAATCGCTTGCTGAGGCCCATCAGGTGCCCCTCATCGCGCTCAACGATGTGCTCTATCACCGACCAGAGCGCCGCGAGCTGCAAGATGTCCTCACCTGCATTCGCGAGCATGCCAGTATCGACACCATCGGCAAAAGGCTCGAAGCCCATGCCGAGCGGCATTTGAAGCCCGCCGCCGAGATGCAACGCCTCTTCCGCCACGCGCCTGACGCCATAACAGAGACCATCCGCTTTCTCGATCGTGCTCGTTTTTCACTCGATGAGCTGCGCTATGAATATCCGGACGAGCCCGTCCCCAAAGGCAAAACGCCCCAACAACACCTCACCGATCTCGCATGGGAGGGTGCCCGTCGACGCTACCCCAAAGGCGTGCCCGACCGCGTAGCAGCGCTCGTCAACAAAGAACTCGCCCTCATCGAAGAGCTCGATTACGCCCCCTATTTTTTAACCGTCAACGACATTGTGATCTTCGCGCGCTCGCACCATATCCTCTGTCAGGGGCGCGGATCGGCGGCCAATTCGGTTGTGTGCTACTGCCTTGGCATAACCTCGGTTGACCCCACCGAAATCGACGTATTGTTCGAGCGTTTCATCTCGGCGGAACGGCGCGAACCGCCCGATATCGATGTCGATTTCGAGCATGAGCGGCGCGAGGAAGTCATTCAATGGATTTATCGGCGCTATGGCCGCGACCATGCAGGGCTTGCCGCCACCGTCATCAGCTATCGGCCACGCAGCGCCATTCGTGATGTCGGCAAGGCGCTGGGCCTGAGCGAGGATGTCACAGCCGCGCTCGCCAATACTGTTTGGGGATCATGGGGCAAAGGGCTTTCCGATAGTCAGATCACGGAAGCGGGGCTTGATACCACCAATCCGAAAATCCGGCGTGCGGTTAATCTCGCGATGGAAATTCTGGGCTTTCCGCGCCATCTCTCGCAGCATGTCGGCGGCTTTGTTTTAACGCGGGGGCGGCTCGATGAGACGGTGCCCATCGGCAATGCCGCCATGGATGAGCGCACCTTTATCGAATGGGACAAAGACGATATTTCGGCTCTGGGCCTGATGAAAATCGATATTTTGGCGCTCGGTATGCTGACCTGCATCCGGAAATCCCTTGATCTGATCGCCCAGCATGGGGGCCCGCTTTACGATCTCGCCACCGTCCCGCGCGAAGACCCTAGCGTCTATGCCATGCTGCAGCGGGCTGACTCCATCGGCGTTTTTCAGGTCGAAAGCCGCGCGCAAATGAACATGCTGCCGCGCATGAAGCCCCATTGCTTTTATGATCTGGTGATCGAGGTTGCCATTGTGCGCCCCGGGCCCATTCAGGGCGATATGGTGCACCCCTATCTGCGCCGACGGCAAAAGAAGGAAAAGGTGCATTTTCCCTCCCCCTCGCCGGAACATGGCCCCGCCGATGAGCTGGAGCGCGTGCTTGGCAAAACACTAGGTGTGCCGCTCTTCCAAGAACAGGCCATGCGCATTGCCATTGAGGCGGCAAAATTCACGCCCGATGAAGCCAACAAGCTCCGCCGTGCCATGGCAACGTTTCGGCGCGTCGGCACCATCGGGCTGTTTCAACAAAAAATGATCGATGGCATGGTGGGCCGTGGCTATGAGGCGGAGTTTGCCGAGCGGTGCTTCAAGCAGATTGAAGGGTTTGGCGAATATGGCTTCCCCGAGAGCCATGCCGCTTCCTTCGCCCTCCTCGTCTATGTCTCCGCTTGGCTCAAACACCACCACCCCGCAGCCTTTGCGGCGGGCCTGCTTAATAGCCAGCCGATGGGTTTTTATGCCCCCGCCCAAATCGTGCAGGACGCTTCAGCCCATGAGGTGGAAGTGCGTCCGCCCGACATGAATATGAGCCGCTGGAACGCAACGCTGGAAGAGCGGAATGATGAAAGCCTCGCACTTCGGCTGGGCTTTCGCCAAATTGACGGCTTTCGCGAAGATTGGGCCGAACGCATTGTCAGCTTCCGCAACGGGTTTTACGCTTCACCCGAAATGTTGCAGCGCCGCGCCGAACTGCCCCTTCGCTCTCTCGTTCTGATGGCAGAGGCCGACGCCATGCGCTCGCTTGGCCTCGACAGGCGCGAGGCGATTTGGGAGGTTCGCCGCCTACCCGATGCCGAGCCGCTTCCCCTCTTTGAGGCGGCCAATGCCCGTGAGCTGGCAGAAGAACCGCTCGTTACGCTGCCCGCAATGCAGATGGGCGAGCATGTGGTTGCCGATTACCAAACCCTCGGCCTCTCGCTTAAAGGCCACCCGATGGGGTTTTTACGCGCGCTTTATACAACGCAAGGCATTTTGCCATGCCATCAGGTCAAAGCGCTTGTTCACGGCAAACGCGTGCGGGTCGCGGGCGTTGTTTTGATCCGGCAAAAGCCCGGCAGCGCCAAAGGCGTTGTGTTCATGACGATTGAAGATGAAAGCGGGATCGCCAATCTCGTAATATGGCCCTCTTTGATGGGGCGTTTCAGAAAAGTCGTGATGGGCGCGCGCCTCGTATGGGTCGCGGCTCTCGTGCAACGAAGCGAAGAAGGCATCGTGCATTTGGTCGTCGAGCATATTGTTGATCGCTCGAGCGACCTTGCCCTTCTTTCCCATGAGAGCCTCCCTCTTATGCTCGCGCGCGCCGACGAGGTGAAGCGGCCTGTCCCGGAAGGGCGGGCACACCATCCCCGCAATGCCCGTATCTTGCCCAAATCCCGTGATTTTCATTAAGCGCATCAAGGGCACCTTGTCGGTTCATGAACGGCCAGCTAGGTTCCCAAACAACAAGAATCGCGAGGAACCTCCCATGCTCACCAGCTCAGCCCAAGGCGTTTTCCCTATTGCGCCAACCCCCTTCCTTGAGGATGGCGCCCTTGACTGGAAGAGCACCGACCGCATGATCGATCATTATGTTGGCGCGGGGGCAACCGGCGTCACGATTTTAGGGATCATGGGCGAGGCACCGAAGCTCGACCAGAGCGAGGCCGTTGCCTTTGCCGAGCGCACCATCAATCGCGCACCCCATCTGCCCTTTATCGTCGGCGTATCGGCCCCGGGCTTTGCCGCCATGCGGTCTTTAGCCCATGAAGTGATGCTGAAAGGTGCGGCAGGCGTTATGATTGCGCCACCGCCTTCGCTACGCACCGATGATCAGATCGTCACCTATTACGCACAAGCCATTGAGGCCATCGGCAAAGATATTCCGTTCGTGATCCAAGATTATCCACTCACCTTGAGCGTGATCATGACGCCCAACGTGATCCGCCGGATCATCATGGATCACCCGTCTTGCGTCATGCTGAAGCATGAGGATTGGCCGGGCTTGGAGAAGATTTCGACGCTTCGAAAATTCGAAGCCGAGGGCACGTTGCGCCACATCTCCATTCTCACCGGAAACGGCGGCTTATTCCTCGATTTCGAGATGGAGCGCGGCGTTGATGGCGCGATGACGGGCTATGCCTTCCCCGAACTGCTTGTCGACGTGGTCAGCTTACAAAAGGCTGGCAAACGCGATGAGGCCCATAATATTTTCGACGCGCATCTGCCCCTGATGCGCTACGAGCAGCAACAAGGTGTGGGCTTAGCGGTTAGAAAATACACGCTGATGCGGCGCGGTATTTTGGGATCAGACGCCCAAAGAAAGCCCGGCGCTGGTTTAACCACGGTGGCAAAGGCAGAAGTCGAATACCTCCTCAAACGCCTCGCCGTTCACGATCCACGCGCCGCACAATTGGTCTGAAATTAGTTTTTCAGACCACCCGCCCGCTCGATAAATTCAGCGACGACATCGACGCCGGTTCCGTCGCGGACATTGGTGAATACGAAAGGCTTGCCCTTCCGCATCAAAGTTGCGTCGTGTTCCATCACCTCAAGGCTTGCACCGACATAGGGGGCGAGGTCGATTTTATTGATCACCAGAATATCCGAGCGCGTAATGCCCGGCCCGCCTTTACGCGGAATTTTCTCGCCACCCGAAACATCGATCACATAGACGGTGAGATCAGCAAGCTCGGGGGAAAAGGTAGCGGCCAGATTATCACCGCCTGACTCGATCAAGATCAAATCGAGGTTCGGGAATTTAAGGTTCATCGTGTCGATGGCCGCGAGATTGAGCGAGCAATCTTCGCGAATAGCGGTGTGGGGACAGCCGCCTGTCTCGACGCCCATGATGCGCTCTTCCGGCAATGCGCCTGCAACCGTTAAAAGGCGCGCATCTTCCTTCGTGTAGATGTCATTGGTTATGGCGCAAAGGTCGTAAGTGTCTCTGAAACGCTTACAGAGCGCCTCGGTAAGTGCCGTTTTTCCTGAGCCTACGGGGCCACCAATGCCGACGCGAAGCGGGCCATGCGAAGAACGTTTCATGAGCGAAATAGCCTTGTGTACTGGGTTTCATGGCGAAGCGAAGCAAGGTCGGATCGAAAAGCCGAACTGCCGAGATCATCTAAAGACGCTGTCATCGCCTCAGAAGCGATACGGCGAACAAGGGGGACGAGGGAAGCAATAATGCGTTGGCCATCTGTTTGACCAATCGGCCCGAGACGCACCGCCGATGAGACAAGATTGGCAACAAAGCCGAGCAAAAAGGCGTCCAACACCGCATGAAGCGGCATCGCAAAACCAGCGGCGGCAACGCCGACTGCGATGGGATAAGCGACATCACCATGATAAGCACGGCTCAAAAACTCAAGCGATGGGCTTGGCCAAGCGGCGCGCGCCGCCGTCATGAACGCATTCCCTTGCGCGGACGCTTCAAGGTGGCGCTCGGCAGACGGTTGCAGCGCGATGGCTAGTTCGGCGACCTCGCCGAGTTTTCCATCATCAAGCTCGAGCACCGCCCGAAAGGCATGAGCCAGCAGGATCGCATCCGTCCGGCCCGAGCCAAATTCTAGAATATCCGCCATCCACGCCTGACAGCTCGCGGCATCAGAGAGATCACCCGCCTCGACCGCCCATTCCAACCCGTGCGAATAGGCGAATGCCCCGACCGGAAAGGACGGAGAGAGCCAAACCAGCAGCGGTAAGCCTGCCCCCTCAGTCATGCTTGTGCGAATGACCGTGTCCATGCGAATGACCATGCGAGTGGCCGTGATCATGGTCATGGCCGTGATTGCAATTTTCATCATGAACATGCGCCTCCGCATGAACGTGCGCATGATGCTCATGGCCGTGATCATGAGCGTGCGAATGCCCGTGATCGTGGTCATGCGAATGCCCATGCGAGCCATGCGAATGCCCATGGTCATCATAAGCGCCGCGTTCAGGTTGGAAGGGGCGCGAGACAATGGCCGTCGCGCAGCCGAGGCCGCGGATCATTTCAGCCAACACATGATCGTTTTCGAGATAGAGCGCGTCCGCCGTTAATTCACAAGGCGTATGCCGATTGCCAATATGCCAAGCGGTTTTGAGAAGGCGCAGCGGATTTTCGGCGCGCACTTCAAGCAGGGTTTGAGGGGCTGCTTTGATGAGAACCAGATTTCCATCTTCCAGTTTCACGGCGTCGCCATCATTCAGCACGGTCGCTTTGTCGAGATCGAGCAAAAATTCGAGCCCTTTCTCACCACGCAAAGCGATGCGACGGCGATGTCTGCCTTCATGATCAAGGCTAACGGAATCGATGATTTTATCAGCCTTGACGGCTGCTTTGCGAACGAGTGTCGTGGCGGTGAGCATATTTGGGTACGCTTTCAGGTAAATTCACTGGATGGAATATTAAAGCCAAAGTGGAACGATTGGCCCCTTTTTAAAACAGAAAATACCTTTGAGCCATAGGAAGCTCGGTTGCAGGTGCGCAGACCAACAACTCCCCATCGGCGGTCACCGCATAGGTCTCCGGATCAACGCGGATATCAGGCGTTGCACTGTTATGGACCATCGATTCCTTCGATATCCCACCGCGAACATTCTCAACCGCAACCATCTGTTTGGCAGTACCAAGTTGGCCGCGCAAATCATTGGCAATCGCCGCTTTCGACACAAAAACGACCGAGGTCGACGTCAGCGCTTTGCCAAAAGCACCAAACATCGGGCGATAATGAACCGGCTGCGGTGTTGGAATCGAAGCGTTCGGATCGCCCATCTGGGCCGCAATAATAGCACCACCCTTGATCACCATATCGGGCTTCACGCCAAAAAAGGCAGGCGACCATAAAACCAGATCCGCCATCTTTCCGCTTTCCACCGAGCCGATATGCTTTGAAACGCCATGCGCAATCGCAGGATTGATGGTGTATTTCGCTATGTAACGCTTAACGCGGTTATTATCCGCCCGACCATCACCGGAAAGCGAGCCGCGCTGCTTTTTCATCTTATCGGCCGTCTGCCAGGTCCGGGTAATAACCTCGGCCAAACGACCCATGGCTTGGCTGTCCGACGACATCATCGACAGCGCGCCCAGATCATGAAGAATATCCTCAGCAGCAATCGTTTCTTTTCGGATACGGCTTTCAGCAAAGGCCAAATCTTCCGGAATGCCACTGTCGAGATGGTGGCAAACCATCAACATATCGAGATGCTCATCCAGCGTATTGACGGTGAAAGGCCGGGTCGGGTTGGTCGACGACGGCAGGACGTTTTTAAGACCCGCCACCTTAATGATATCAGGCGCATGGCCACCGCCCGCCCCTTCCGTATGGAAGGCGTGGATCGTTCGGTTTTTAAAGGCTTTGACGGTGTCTTCGACAAAACCGGACTCGTTCAACGTATCGGTATGGATCATCACCTGCACGTCGTAATCATCCGCGACAGAGAGACAATTATCGATAGTAGCGGGCGTTGTGCCCCAGTCCTCATGCAGCTTTAAGGCGCATGCTCCTGCCTCGATCATCTCGACCAGCGCGCCGGGTAAGGCGGCATTGCCCTTGCCCGAAAAGCCGACATTCACGGGGAAAGCATCCGCCGCCTCAATCATCCGCGCCATATGCCACGGCCCCGGCGTGCACGTCGTCGCATTGGTGCCTGAGGATGGGCCGGTGCCGCCGCCAAGCAGCGAGGTGACGCCCGACATCAACGCATGTTCGATCTGTTGGGGTGCGATGAAATGGATATGCGTATCAAAGCCGCCAGCGGTGAGGATTTTTCCCTCCCCCGCAATCACATCTGTTCCCGGCCCGATAATGATCGTCACACCAGGCTGGATATCCGGATTACCCGCTTTGCCGATGGCATGGATAAAGCCGTTTTTCAGCCCCACATCGGCTTTAACGATGCCCCAATGATCAACGATCAGCGCATTGGTAATAACGGTATCGACCGCACCGTCCTTGTTCGAAATCTGGCTTTGACCCATGCCGTCACGGATCACCTTGCCTCCGCCGAATTTCACTTCCTCGCCATAAATCGTGAAATCTTTCTCGACCTCGATAATGAGGGAGGTATCGGCAAGCCGAACCCGATCACCCGTCGTTGGGCCAAACATATCCGCATAGGCTGCGCGCGAGAGTGTGGTTGTCATGATTGTGATCCTTTCCCGCTCGTCAGAGCTTGCCCATTACATCTTGCCGAAAGCCATACACCTCGCGCTTGCCAGCAAGTGCGACGAGGTTCACCTCGCGGCTCTGCCCGGGCTCGAACCGCACAGCGGTGCCGGCTGGAATATCAAGCCGCATCCCGCGGGCCACAGCCCGATCAAACGACAGCGCCGGGTTCGTCTCGAAGAAATGGTAGTGGCTGCCGACTTGGATGGGCCGATCCCCGGTATTGGACACTGTCAGCTTCGCCGTTTCCCGCCCCTCATTCATGACGATATCGCCCGGCTCGGTCATAATCTCGCCGGGAATGACGGAGCCATGTGCGCCGCGAATGGGGTTGTGCACGGTAACGAGCTTGGTACCGTCCGGAAACGTTGCCTCGACTTGGACGTCATGGATCATATCGGCGATGCCATCCATCACCTGATCGGCGGTTACCACATGGGCGCCTGCCTGCATCAATTCAGCGACGGAGCGGCCATCGCGTGCGCCTTCGATGACATAATCCGTGATCAGCGCCACAGCTTCGGGATGATTGAGCTTCACACCCCGTTCAAGCCGATTACGCGCGACCATGGCGGCCAAGGAGACCAGCAGCTTGTCCTTTTCGCGAGGCGACAAAATCATGGCATCATCCTTTTTTCGATTAGCATTGCCAGACACGCGGCACAGGCACCGCGCGAAATTGCGTTAGAAACTGCGAAGCCGACTGCCGCAAAGCGGACGGATCGGCCGCCACAAAACGTACCAACAGCATACCATTCCACGCGCTAGCGCCACATTCACAGGCAGCGTTTTCCAAAGCCTCGCGCGCCGCATCAAGCCGCGCCTCGGCACCCGGTGCCACATGCAAAAACGTCGCCACTGCCCGAGCACCACCGCCAAGGGCCGCACGATCAAGCCGATCAGCCATCGCGCCTTCAAGCGAAACATCATCGGCAAAAAGCAGTTTACCAGCCCGTTTGATCCGCCACCGATCGCGGAATAAACCGGCGTCAATCCGCTCACCCATCGCGCCACGGCCAAAAATAACGCCTTCGAACAGCGTTAGCGTTGCGTCCGCAGCCATATCCACATCAAACCGACGATGAAGCTTGGCCCCTGAAAACAAAAGCGTCTCTTGCGGCAACCATGCAAGCTCTGCCCGCTCAGCCAATGCCACAGTCACCGTTGAAGACGAAGCCTCAGCCTGAGCACGATAGATTTTTTCGGCTGACTGCGTGGTCAATACCGCTTTGGCGTCCGATTCAAGCGAAACATCAATCGTGACGGAATCGCCACCCGCCATGCCGCCGCCGGTATTGATAATGACCGCTTCGCAATGCGGGCCTTTCGGAAACTTCATCCGATAGCCACCCGCTTCATACAGCTCTGCCAGCGACGTTCCGCGCCCATTGGCGGTAAACCGGCACCGCACAACGCCTGCCGCACGGATCATAGGCGGCAGGATCGCATCGGCGCGCGGGCGCTCGGCAAAGATGGACGGGACGACCGACATTCAGCCTCGATTTCGATCTAGCTCAAAACAATGCAACCCGATTTTGATAGGGGGACATGGCCACCTATCAAAGCTGAATGTTTAGGCAAATGATGACAAAATCATCACTTGCGGCGATAGGGCGCAAACCAGCCCAATCCTTCAACCGTGCCCGCTTTCGGATTATATTCACAACCGACAAACCCCTGATACCCAAGCCGGTCGAGCTCATTGAAGAGAAACGCATAATTCAATTCTTCGTCCGAGGGTTCATGGCGTGACGGCACGCTGGCGATTTGAACATGCCCTGAAATCGGCAGCATTGTCCGCAACCGCATCGTCACGTCGCCATGAATAATCTGGCAGTGATAAATATCGAATTGCAGCTTCACATTGGGCAGTGCCATCTCAGAAATGATGGACGCCGCAAGATCAAAACTGTTCAACCCATAACCGGGCATGTTGCGGCCATTGATCGGCTCAAGCAGCAAATCGAGGCCTTTGGCGGCCAAAGCCTCGGCCGCATAGGCTAAATTCGCGCGATAGCAGGCCATGGCCTGTGAATTTTTCAGGTCAACAAGTCCCGCCATCATATGCAGGCGCTTAACCCCCGTTGCCTCGGCATAGCGGAGCGCGGTTGCGACACCTTCGCGAAATTCTGCTTCCCGACCTAAAAGTCCGGCAATGCCTCGCTCGCCCTTGGCCCAATTGCCCGGCGGCATATTGAACAAGGCCTGTGTGAGCTGATTTTTCTGAAGCCTTTGAGCAATCTCACCGGCATTATGGTCATAAGGGAACAAATATTCGACCGCAGCAAAGCCTTGATCGGCGGCGGCGGCGAAGCGATCCAGAAACGCATGTTCGGTAAACATCATTGAAAGATTGGCGGCAAAGTTTGGCATGCGATTTCCTCAAGATTGGGTGTCACCACGCCACCATGATTTGAACCTATTTGTCAAAAAATATCCTGCGGTGCCGTAGAAAAGACGACCGCAAAGGGCCATATTCCTATCAGTTTGTATTGTGTCCTTCAGGATTTCCCATGACAAGCCAACCTTACACCACTTTGGCCATTGATGGGATGACCTGCGCCTCCTGCGTCGCGCGGGTCGAGAAAGCCTTAAAAAGCGTGCCCGGGGTAACGTCAGCTAGCGTTAATCTCGCCACCAAAAGTGCGCGGATCGAAGGCCGCGCCGCGCCGGAAAATCTCGTTTCTGCGATCGACGATATCGGGTATGGCGCAACATGGCTGCACAACGATAATCCAGCGGAGACAACCAAGCGGGCTGTGTCGCGCGAAAAGAAAGCTCGGCTTGCGGCCATATCGGGCTTTGTGGCAGTCCTTCCGTTTCTCATTGGCATGGTCGGCATGAGTTTCGGTAAGGATTGGATGCCCACGCCTGTGATCCAATGGGGTCTGGCGAGCCTTGTGCAATTCGGACTTGGCGCACGCTTTTACACTTCAGCTTGGAAAGCCCTGCGTGGCGGTATCGCAACCATGGACTTGCTGGTGGCATTGGGGACAAGTGCTGCTTATGGTTTAAGCCTTTATCTTTGGCTGAAGCCAGCGATGCCCGCCATGGTGGAGCACCTCTATTTCGAATCGGCCTCGGTCGTAATTGCCTTTGTACTTCTGGGCAAATGGCTCGAAGAACACGCGGTATCGGAAACGGCATCCGCCCTCGCCGCTTTGGGACGATTGCGGCCCGACACAGCCCGCGTCGTGTTGAATGGGTTGGAACGCGAGATTCCGCTGGAAGCGGTTCAATTGGGCGATACCATACTCGTCCGAGCTGGTGAAATCATCCCAGTCGATGGCACCATCATCGAGGGTAACGCCGGCATCGATGAATCCGTGATAACAGGAGAAAGCCTGCCGGTAACAAAATCAACTGGTGCTGCCGTTATTGGCGGCACCATCAATTTGGATGGGCGGCTGGTCATCGTCACGCGCGCGATCGGTTCGGAAACCATGTTGTCCCGCATCATTCGCCTGGTGGCCTCGGCTCAAGCTTCCAAGGCGCCGGTTCAGGCCTTGGTCAACCGTATCAGCGCCATTTTTGTTCCTGTCGTTCTCGTTATAGCTGCCCTCACCGGCTTAGGATGGAGTGTGATGGGGAGTGGCTATGAAGCAGCACTGATCAATGCCGTGTCCGTGCTCGTGATCGCATGCCCTTGCGCTTTAGGCCTTGCCACACCGACCGCTATTCTGGCTGGCACGGGTGTTGCCGCCAAGCATGGTATCTTGATCCGGGACGCTGCGGCCCTCGAGAAAGCGGCCGCTGTCACCGTCGTGGCCTTCGATAAGACGGGCACGCTAACAACAGGAAAGCCGGTCATATCAGCGGTTGAAGGGGGTGACCCTGCCATGGTGCTAGCCATTGCCGCAGCGCTCGAGGCAGGCAGCACGCATCCATTGGCTCGTGCGATTCGTGACGAGGCCCAATTACGCGGCATGACGACCCTCCCGAGGGTTACCCAATTTGAACTGGTCAGCGGCGGCATTGGCGGCACAATCAGTGGTGAACGCTTCATATTTGGCAATCGAGAGGCACTGGCTGAAGCCAAGATCGATTTAAGTCGTTTAGGTGCCCGCGCCGCAGCCCTCTCGGCAGAAGGGCACGGCATAAGCTTTCTCGGCGACCGGGACCGAAAGCTTCTTATAGGCCTCTTAGCGTTTGCCGATCCTGCACGCGAAACAAGCCATGCTGCAATCGGGATGCTGAACGAGATGGGCATCGCATCGGTGATGCTGTCAGGTGATAGTCAAGGGGCAGCCCGACGCATTGCGGCAAGTATCGGCATCAACGCTGTTTATGCAGAAGTGAACCCGGAAGCAAAATCGAACGCAATTGCTGCTTTGCGCTCGAACGGGGCCGTCGTCTGCATGGTGGGCGACGGGGTAAATGACGCTCCCGCGCTTGCGATGGCTGATATCGGTCTGGCAATGGGCAGCGGCACCGACGTGGCGATCGAAGCCGCTGGCATGGCCCTGATGCGGCCTGATCCTCGCCTTGCAGCGGCTGCGATTGCACTTGCGCGCCGCACCGTTTTCACAATCCGATCCGGCCTATTTTGGGCATTCGCCTATAATGTTATTGGCATTCCACTGGCCGCACTGGGTTATCTTTCCCCAATTTTTGCAGGCGCAGCGATGGCGCTTTCGAGCGTCAGCGTTGTGATGAATGCTTTAACGCTCACTTTATGGCGGCCCCGCTTTCTCGCGTGACCTATTTCTCAAGATTGCCGTGAAACGCATCATTTGACGGCCGCCGCCCGTCGTTCGGCTGCGGCATTGATATCGGATGCAGCATCCTCGGCGCTGATGAAATGATCATCCAGATTGCGGTAGGTGCGGATGAGCGACTGCCAAAAATCCTCGTCCGCCTTGCCCTTAGCAATGCCCTCCTTGGTCGCAAATCGATAGAGCCGCTTGGCGCCGGCCTCTCGGGTCAACGAGCCGTGAAGAACGAGCTGATCAACCTGCACCTTTTCAGCGGTAAAGGCCGCCTGCCGTGAATCCGTACTGGCAAGCGGCGGAATGACAATGCCCGCCATAACCGAATCAGCATCGGTGTGAAGAATCGGAAGTGGCGCTTGCTGGACCGGCGTAACAGCCACCTCCGTTACAGGTTGCGCCGGCACAGGGGCCTTAGACGCCGATCTCAGCGCGGGTCGTGCTTCCGAGACTTCGGGGCTCGATGACGATGCTGCGTTGACATTTTCAAATCCAAGCATGCTTTGGCATCCGGCAAGGACCACTGCAACGATTACAATCAAACCTGTTTTACCCATTACACCAACACTCCCTTACCCACGCGATCATTAGGCAACTCCCGACGCTAAAAGACAAGCCAGGAAACACCGGTGAGAAACATGCCCCCTAACCCCTAAATATTTCCAAACAAGGACCGTCTTCACCTTCAGTTGTTTCATACGAAGATGGGCCCAAAATCATGACTGCGACTATTGTTGAATTAAGCCAAATCCGTCAGCTTCGCGTCGAAAAGGCCGAGCAAGACCGCGAGAATCGGCTTCGTCATGATGTAACGGCCTTCAACGAATCTTTGCAAGAAACGATGGAACGATTTCAGCTCAATATGCCGATGATTGCGACGCTGCTCATGGCCAAGGCGGTTGAGGCACTCGAAAATATCCATCCCGCAAACCGGACTGAAGAAGAAGAATTCGACTCGGCGAGCCAACTCCTCCGCTCAATCGTCGCCGCACGGGCTCGGGCACATGCGCGCGCTACCGCCGATGCGATACGGCTGAACATCATGCCGACGGGAGCTTAAGGGTTCCGTTGACGATCAATCCAGTGCGACATTCCCTTGGCCGCTAAGGCGCCTGTCGAGAAACAGGCTTGCAGCAAATATCCGCCGGTAGGCGCCTCCCAATCGACCATCTCACCGGCGACAAAGACACCGGGATGGCGAATGACCATCAACTGTTCATCAAGCTCGGTAGACTGCACGCCGCCGGCTGTTGAAATGGCCCGCTCAAGGCTCGCCATACCGGTAATACGGATCGGCAAATGCTTCAGCAACTTGGCAAGCGCTTCAGGATCGTCAAAAGGTGCCTTGAGACCGGTTGCTGCCTCTTCGCGGAACAAGGCGATGGCCGCAGGTGCAAGACCTGCCGCTTTGTGAAGCCACGTTGATACGGATTGCTTGCCACGAGGCTTTGCAAGGCGTTCGATTAAAATCGACACTGGCAAATCGCGCCTTAAATCTAGATGGATAACGGCCTCGCCGCCAACCGTCATCATGCGGCGGATATCCGGCCCGAGTGCATAGACTACGCCGCCCTCTAACCCAGTTTGCGTGACAATCGCCTCGCCTTTTGCCTCGGCCGAACCGGCTGAAACGATGATGCGCTTGAGTGCAGCGCCGGCAAAGCGCTCCTTCATACGATCGGACCAAAGCACAACGACACTCGCATTGGCGGCCTGAAGAGGCGCAATTGCGATGCCCTGCTCCTGCAATAGCGATGTCCATTGACCGTCGGACCCCAGCTTTGGCCAGCTTGCGCCGCCAAGGGCCAGCAGGGTGGCTTCGGCCTTCACGACGATCCGGTCGCCGGACGGTTGTTCAAAAATAAGTGCGCCGGACGAATCCCACCCCTTCCAAAGGTGCCGGGCTTTAAATTCGACGCCCAAACCATCCAACCGGCGCAGCCAAGCGCGAAGCAAAGGGGATGCTTTAAAGCTCTTTGGAAACACACGCCCGCTCGTCCCCGCAAAACTTTCCTCCCCAAGACCGGCACACCATTCGCGAAGATCGTCAGGCGTAAAGGCCTCGATGATGGGCGAAAGCCACGCCGTGGCTTCACGGTAACGGGATAAAAATTCGTCCGGCTCATCGGTATGGGTCAAATTCAAACCGCCCCGACCGGCAAGCAAAAATTTTCGTCCTGGATTGGCCATCCTGTCATAGACCGTCACTTTATATCCCGCCGAGGCCAAGTGTTCGGCAGCCATCAAGCCGGCGGGGCCAGCGCCGACGATCACGCACTGGTTGTAAATATGGGTCACTTCGACGGTTCCAATCGTTTGGGTAGCGCGGTTATGGCGCGGTCCTAGGTCATGGGTCAAGCACGCAGCGAGAGAGTAAAACCGTTCTGTCCTTGCTTCACGGCCAGCAATCCTCCATATCGCAGGTCGTGCAATTCGGATGATCGCAATCTTATGGCCCCCCCGCTCCTGTTTCTTAAAGATATTGGCCTGACCTTTGGCGGAACGCCGCTGTTGGAAAGTGCCGACCTTTCCATTGCTGCCGGTGATCGCCTTTGCCTTGTCGGGCGAAACGGATCGGGGAAATCGACCCTATTAAAAATCGCCGCCGGATTGGTTGAAGCCGACAAAGGTGAGCGATTTGTACAGCCTGGCTCGACGCTGCGCTATCTACCTCAAGAACCGGACCTGTCCGGATTTGCAACCACGCTTGACTATGTTGAGGCCGGACTAGCCCCAGGCGATGACGAATGGCGTGCGCTCTATCTCCTAGAAGCACTCGGTTTAACGGGCAAGGAAGATCCCTCCACCTTATCCGGTGGCGAAGCACGTCGGGCGGCGTTAGCCCGCGTTCTGGCGCCGGAGCCCGATATTTTGATGCTGGACGAGCCGACCAACCATCTCGATCTTCCCGCCATTGAGTGGCTGGAGACCGAGTTGAAAAGCATCAAATCGGCCTTGGTCTTAATCAGCCACGATCGGCGTTTTCTTGAAAACCTATCGCGCGCCACGCTTTGGCTCGATCGCGGCGTAACAAAGCGGCTTGAACAGGGCTTTTCGGCTTTTGAGGCATGGCGCGATACGGTTCTCGAAGAAGAGGAACGTGATCGGCATAAGCTTGATCGACAAATTGTGCGCGAAGAGCATTGGGTTCGCTACGGCGTGACCGCACGGCGCAAGCGCAATGTTCGGCGAATGTCGGAATTGGCAGGGCTGCGTCAAAAGCGCCGTGAAGCCAGAGGACCAACGGGCGCCGTTAAGCTGGAGGCTGCCGAAGCAGACACATCCGGCAAGCTCGTGATCGAGGCCAAGCGGATTGCTAAAAGTTTCGGCGAGCGCGTCATTGTCGGCGATTTGTCGATCCGCATTTTGCGTGGCGACCGCCTCGGTATCGTCGGGGCCAATGGGGCGGGTAAAACCACGCTCATCAACCTACTGATCGGTAAAATGCCGCCGGATTCTGGATCTGTCCGGCTGGGCACCAATCTGGCAATGACAACCCTTGAGCAAAAGCGCGACAGCCTCGATCCCAACGCCACATTGGCCGAAACGCTGACCGGCGGCAGCGGCGACAAGGTGATCGTCAACGGTGAAAGCCGTCATGTGATTTCCTACATGAAAGACTTCCTGTTTCCGCCCGAGCAGGCGCGCACGCCCGTTTCTGTCCTTTCGGGTGGCGAACGTGCGCGGCTCTTGCTGGCGGTTGCTTTGGCATCACCCTCGAATCTTCTTGTCCTCGACGAGCCAACCAATGATCTTGATCTCGAGACGTTGGATCTGCTTGAAGAAATGCTCAGCGACTATCCGGGTACTTTGCTGGTGGTTAGCCATGACCGTGATTTTCTCGATCGGGTAGCAACCTCCGTTCTCGTGTCGGAAGGGGATGGCGACTGGCTTGAATATGCGGGCGGCTATTCCGATATGCTGGTTCAGCGCGGCCACGGTGTCGATGCGCGTAAAATTGCCGAACGGGATCGGCAGGAAAGGGCTGCATCGGCTGCCCCCAATGCCCAAACCCAGAATACAGCGGGCAAGCGCAAGCTGTCTTTCAACGAAAAGCACCTGCTTGAAACCCTCCCCGAACGCGTCGAAGCCCTCGGTCGAGATATCGCAAAACTACGCAAGCTTCTGGCAGACCCGGCGCTTTACACCAAAGACCGTGCCCGTTTTGACAAAGCCAGCGAGCTACTTTCCCGTGCTGAGGCAGATTTAGCCGCCTCTGAAGAGCAATGGATCGCTTTGGAAGTTCTGCGCGAGGAACTCGAAGGCTAGGCGGTAAGCCCTGTTTCAACCAACCTTGCCCAATAGCTGACCCCTAGCGGGATCACGCTATCATCAAAATCATAGGCCGGATGATGCAAACCGGCCGATGGACCATTGCCGATAAAAATAAAACATCCGGGTCGCTCGTTGAGCATATAGGAAAAATCTTCCGCACCCATCATCGGCGCAACCGAGCGGTTAACCCGCTCCTTGCCAACGATTTCACTCGCGACAGTAGCGGCAAAACCGGTTTGCGCCTCATGGTTACGGGTAACCGGATAACCCCGATGGTAGGCAAGCGTTATTGTCGCACCATGCATAGATGCCATCGCGTTGACGATGGCGTGCATCCGCTCCGCAATCTGATCTTGAACCTCACCGCTAAAAGTCCGAACGGTTCCCTGCAAGACTGCTTCCTGCGGTAAAACATTAAAGGCATCACCGGCATGAAAAGTGGTGACCGATAAAACTGAGTTTTCCAGCGGATCGACATTGCGCGAGACAATCGCTTGCAGCGCGTTCACCAGCTGGCTTCCTATAAAAACAGTATCGATCGAGAGGTGGGGCATAGCCGCATGGGCACCCCTACCTTCGATTTTAATTTCAAATTTATCCGCCGCTGCCATAATCGGGCCTGACCTTACGCCAAACTGACCAACAGGCATGCCGGGCAAATTATGCATGCCATAGACTTCCGTCACGCCGAAGCGCTCCATTAGACCGTCTTGCACCATAGCCTTGCCACCGCCACCACCCTCTTCGGCCGGCTGAAAGATCATGACCGCCGAGCCTGCAAAATTGCGGGTTTCGGCCAGATATTTTGCGGCACCGAGCAGCATCGATGTATGGCCATCATGGCCACAGGCATGCATTTTTCCGTGCACCGTCGACGCATAGGCTTTGCCGGTTGCCTCGACGATCGGCAACGCATCCATATCCGCCCGAAGGCCTATCACTTTATCGCCTGATTGACGGCCTTTGATGACGCCAACAACACCGGTGCGACCAATGCCCGTGACAACCTCGTCGCACCCGAAAGCTTTGAGCTTTTCGGCAACGACACCAGCCGTCCGGTGTACGTCATAATCAAGCTCAGGATGCTCATGCAAATCCCGTCGCCAAGCGGTAATTTCGTCAGAAAATTCGGCGATCCGGTTGAGGACGGGCATAATATTGTTTCCTGATTTGACCAATAAGGTAACACAGTATCGATCAATAAGACCGATAAGCCAAGCAAGAAGCACTCAATTCTTGCTCGCCAACAGGCTGACGTTGCCTATATTCCTATGCTAGGACATTCATTGAAAAGCGATATCACCGAAATTTTGGTAACGACATGACCAGCAAACTTGACCAACTCAAAGCCATGACCACCATTGTCGCCGACACAGGCGATATGGATGCCATTCGTTTGTTTCACCCAACCGATTGCACGACCAACCCGACTTTGGTGCTCAAGGCCGCAGCTTTGCCAGCCTATGAAGGCGTTATCGCTGGTGCCATCCAATGGGGCAAAAAACAGACCGGCTCGCATGAAGCCATTGTAAGTGCCGTCGCCGACCGTTTAGCCGTAGCCTTTGGCACCGAACTATCCAGACTGGTACCGGGCCGCGTTTCAACCGAAGTCGATGCGGATTTGTCCTTCGATACCGCACGCAGCGTGGCCAAGGCAAAAAGCATCATCTCGGCCTATGCCGAGAATGGTGTTGGTCGCGAAAAAATCTTAATCAAACTGGCCTCCACTTGGGAGGGCATTCGGGCGGCTGAAATTCTCCAAAAAGAGGGAATTGACTGCAACCTTACGCTTCTCTTCTCGCTCGTTCAGGCGGCCGCCTGCGCTGAAGCGGGCGCATTTCTAATCTCGCCTTTTGTCGGCCGTATCCTTGATTGGTACGTCAAAAACGAGGGCAAGAGCTACACGGCAGAGACGGACCCCGGCGTGCTCTCGGTACGGCAGATTTACGCCTATTACAAACGCCACGGTCATAAAACGGTGGTGATGGGCGCAAGCTTCCGCAATATTGGCGAAATTGAAGCGCTGGCCGGTTGCGACCGCTTGACGATTGCGCCCACTTTGCTCGATCAGCTCGCCAAGGATGACGGCGTATTGCCTCGCCAGCTTGATCCCGCCACCGCAGGGAAATCGGGTGCCGATCGTCTCAAGGTGGACGAAGCCAGTTTCCGCTTTCTGCTCAATGAAGACGCCATGGCCACCGAAAAACTCGCCGAAGGCATTCGCGCCTTTGCGAAGGATTTGGGCGTGTTGAAAGATATGGTAGCGAAAAAATTGGAAGCGTAATGGCTTTAACTGCGCTCCAATGAAACAATAACCGTCCTTGCGAGCGACGGCGAAGCAACCTAGCTGATGATCATCGCAAGAACGCAGTGGTTACACCGCGCTCTTTTTTACTTCTATTAGCTGGATTGCTGCGCCGTCGCTCGCAAGGACGGAAATTTCTATCCTTGATTAAGTCACTTTACGGCGACACCGCCCAGTCTTTCGGCTTTTGAGCGTTTTCACGAAGTTTGCTGAGCGTTGTGGCAGGCGTAATCGCCTCCGGATCCAAGAAGCAATGAATGATGGCGGGCTTGCCCGAAGCCACTGCGCGCTCAAACGCCGGCTCAAACTCGGCTGTTGTGCGAACCGTCTCTCCATGGCCGCCAAAGGCGCGGGCATAGGCGGCAAAATCGGGGTTCTTTAACTGCGTCGCCGACACACGCCCGGGATATTCGCGCTCCTGATGCATGCGGATAGTGCCATACATGCCGTTGTCGACAACGATGACGATAATGCCAAGATCATATTGAACGGCTGTGGCAAATTCCTGTCCGTTCATCAGAAAACAGCCATCTCCCGCAAAGGCAATGACCATGCGATCAGGAAATGCGCGTTTCGCACCCACAGCAGCTGGAACGCCAAAGCCCATCGAGCCGGAATTTGGCGCAACCTGCG
>CAIUPE010000132.1 GCA_903900975.1 uncultured Hyphomicrobiales bacterium
AATAACAAAATCCGAGTGATTCAGAGAAAAGCATACGGCATCCGAGACGAGGAATATCTCAAGCTCAAAATTGTAACCGCAGGCTTGTCAAAATTATGAAAAAAACCAAAAATTACCCACTAAAATCCGCGAAGAGCCAAAATATTATACTATCATATGTATAAATACATATATCTCGATTTTACAGGGATGCAGCCGCTGGTATGGAATTTCGACATTTAGCGGTGGTTTGAAGTGCGGCTGGACAAGTTTTATCGTCGAAGGTGAGATTTTATGCTTCTTGCGGCTTCCCTCCCTGCCATGAATTGCATATGGTCCTTAGCCCCTAATTAAGTATTCGGTGGCATCCTTCCCCTTGGATTGAAAGTTAATTATGTCGATAGCCGATCTCTTATCCGTGCCCGATCTGGTGTCTACCGCTCAGCAATCGACCGCCTGGCCGTTCGAGGAGGCCCGGAAACTTGTCGCGCGGATTGAGCGCACGGGACAGAAAGCGGTACTTTTCGAGACGGGGTATGGCCCGTCGGGCTTGCCCCATATTGGCACCTTTGGTGAAGTGGCCCGCACCACGATGGTGCGCAATGCATTTCGTATTTTGACCGAAGACCGGATTCCGACACGGCTCTTGTGCTTTTCGGACGATATGGACGGTATGCGCAAGGTGCCCGATAATGTACCCAACCGCGACGCGCTAACCGAGTTTTTGCATCGTCCGCTGAGCAGCGTACCGGATCCGTTCGGAGAATTCGAGAGCTTTGGCCATCACAATAACGCCATGCTGCGGCGCTTTCTCGATACGTTCGGCTTTGATTATGAATTTGCCAGTGCGACCGATTATTACACGTCAGGCCGGTTTGATCCGATTTTGCGCCTGATCGCGGAGCGCTATCAGGCCGTCATGGATATCATGCTGCCGACCTTGGGCGAAGAGCGCCGCTCGACCTATAGCTGTTTCTTGCCGATCTCGCCTAAAAGCGGGCGGGTGCTATATGTTCCAATGAAGCAGGTCGATGGAGCGAACGGTACCGTTACCTTCGAGGATGAGGACGGTGTGGACGTGACGGTTCCGGTGACAGGCGGCCATGTGAAGCTGCAGTGGAAGCCGGACTTTGGCGCGCGTTGGGCAGCGCTTGGTGTCGATTTTGAAATGTACGGCAAGGACCACCAGCCCAATACGGTTGTTTATGATTCGATTTGTCGGGTCTTAGGTGCCGAGGCACCTGAGCATTTTGTCTATGAACTCTTTCTCGACGATAAGGGCCAGAAGATATCAAAATCGAAGGGCAATGGCATTACGATCGATGACTGGCTTAAATATGCGAGTCCCGAAAGCCTTGCGTTGTTCATGTTCTCCAAGCCGCGCGAGGCCAAGAAATTGTATTTCGATGTCATTCCGCGGCAGGTTGACGATTATCTCACCTTCTTAGAAAAGTTTCCGGGGCAACCCATTAAGGAGCAACTGGGCAATCCCGTCTTCCATATTCATGGCGGCCGACCGCCGGCTGTTGAGACCATTTCGGATGCTTCCAACCATGCGACGACGGTAAGCTTCGCGATGTTGCTCAATCTTGTGGCCGTCGCCAACTCGGAAGACCCGCAGGTCTTGTGGGGCTTTTTGCGTCGGTATTCGCCAACGGTTTCGGCTGAAAATCATCTGGGCCTTGCTAGAATGGTGGGCTATGCGGTGGCCTATTTCCGCGATTTCGTCCGGCCGTCCAAAGTGTATCGGGAACCGACAGAGGCGGAGCGCTCGGCGCTCGGTGATCTGGCTACTGCGTTGACCGAGCATGTCGGATCAACCGACGGCAATGCACTTCAAGCTGTCATTTACGAAGTCGGCCGCGCCCATTTTCCGGATCTTTCTGGCAAATCGAAGAGCCCGGATGGACGCCCGGGTGTTTCGCAAAGCTGGTTCTCGACGATCTATCAGGTCCTGCTCGGGGCCGATCGTGGGCCTCGTTTTGGCTCGTTTGCTGCGCTTTACGGTGTCAGTGAAACCTGCGAACTCATCCGCAAGGGGCTTGACGGCTCACTGATGGCGGACCATCAGCATTTTCTGGCCAGTAGAAATTAAGGCTGCGGCGTTTATTGGCTCGCCCAGAGAACACGGGCGATCCATACTGTTTCGGCAACGGTGAAGGTGGCTTCGGCGGCGGTGCGGCCAAAGGGCGATAGATCAACGCTATGCATCGTCTTGCGCTTCAGCGTACCACCGAACAGTTCACCCGACCGATTTTGCAGCAAAACCCTGTCGCCGCGACGGACTGGAACGCTCGGCGAACAGACGAGAATATCTCCGTCGCGATAGGTCGGCAACAGAGAATCGCCCGCAACCTCAACCGCGAAAACAGCTTCTGCGGGCAGGTCGGGAAAGGCCACCTCGTCCCATTGATCGCCCTGCACCTTACCTTCTCCATCAAACGCGCCTCCAACATCTGCAAGGTTGATGAGAGGAATGGCGCGGTTGGGTACCGGGGGTCGATCCGACATTACAAGCGCCATGAACGTGTCGAGATCGGTCATCGTGGCATCAAGGATTTTCGAGATCGACTCGGTGGAAGGCCATCGCAAACGGCCGTCAGCGGCTGCACGTTTGGACTTGTTGAACGTTGTCGGATCAAGCCCCGCTCGGCGCGCCAGGCCGGATGCCGACAGGCCGTTTCGAGCCGCAAGAGAATCAATGGCTTTCCAAATGCGAGGATGGGACAACATAAGCTCAAACCTCCAAAAAAGGATATTAATCAATAATGGGCGGCATAATAGGTAATTAATCCGCATATTAGCAAGCGGTTTCTTGGCGGGAAGCAGGATGTACCGTAACGGCATTTGCGGTCGATCGAGGCTTGATTTAAAGCCAAAGGAAATCAGGCGGATGCGATGAAAATTTACAAAATACTGACGACTAAACAGTGGGATGACGCGCAAGCTGCGGGTGTCTTCAGAGGTGCGCCGGTCGATCTCCAGGACGGCTACATCCACTTTTCCAAATGGGATCAGGTGGAGGAGACCGCCCGTAAACATTTCAAAGGGCAGGATGGTCTTTTACTGGCAACCGTTGACGATGCAAGGTTGGGGGACTTGCTGCGTTATGAACCCTCGCGCGGTGGAAATCTTTTTCCGCATCTTTTTGGCTCTTTGCCCCTTACCGTTATCGAGCGCATCATTCCCTTGCCAATGAGTGAGGATGGTTTTCATCTTTTTGAAGGATTGTTGCCGTGAATTTCCTCTACCGCCTTGCCTCCAATCTCCTGAAAACCATGGATGCGGAGAAAGCGCACGGTTTGGCGATAGCCGCGCTTCAGCATCTGCCGCAAGGTAGCCCCAAGCCCGATGATCCGCGGCTTGCGGTGAAGGCGTTCGGGATCGATTTTTCAAACCCGATCGGGCTGGCTGCCGGTTTTGATAAAAACGCTGAGGTGCCGGATGCGATCTTGAAATTGGGCTTTGGCTTTGCCGAAGTAGGTACCCTAACGCCCTTGGCGCAGATCGGTAATCCCAAGCCGCGGGTTTTCAGACTGTTGGAGGACGAGGCTGTCGTCAATCGTCTCGGCTTCAATAATCAGGGCCATCTGGCGGCGTTGGAGCGGCTTCAGCAGCGTGCCGCTCGTTCTGGTATCGTAGGGGTCAATGTCGGGGCAAACAAGGATTCTCCAAATCGGGTGACCGATTATGTTGCAGGCATCCGTACCTTTGCTGCTGTCGCCTCTTATTTCACCATCAATGTGTCGTCACCCAACACCCCGGGCCTGCGTGATCTGCAAGGGGAAGCGGCGTTAGACGACCTTCTCGCCTGGACAATCCATGAGCGGGACGAAGCGATCCGCCACACGAGCCGTAAGCCAGTGCTTTTGAAAATCGCGCCTGATCTCTCGCTCGGCGGCTTAGACGATGTGGTCAAGGTTGCAAGAAAACGGGGTATCGATGGGCTGATCGTTTCCAACACAACCATTCGCCGTCCGTCATCGCTTCAGGCGAAAGCGCATCAAATCCCCACCGGCGGATTATCCGGCAAACCGCTTTTCCCCCTATCCACGCGGATGCTGGCCGAGACATTCTTGCGTGTCGAGGGGCAGTTTCCTCTAATCGGTGTCGGTGGGGTGGATTCGGCTCGTGCCGCGTTCAGCAAAATCGAGGCGGGCGCTAGTCTAGTTCAGCTTTATTCGGGCCTCGTCTATCAAGGGCCAGGGCTTGCCAATACGATCAAGCAAGGCCTTGTTGAGCGTATGGAAAAGGAAGGCTTATCGACGCTTGCAACCGTCGTTGGCCGCGCCGCTGCCGATTGGCAGCAATGGCCGATCGAAGGTGTCGACTAAACCCTCAAGCCTCGCGGGCGGTGTTCCATTGCCCTGCTGCGATTTTTGATGCGGCAATCACCGCCTGTGTGCGGCTATCGACGTCGAGCTTTTGCAGAATAGCTGAGACATGCGCTTTCACCGTCGCCTCGGAAACCGAAAGTTCATAGGCAATTTGCTTATTGAGTAAGCCGGTCGACAACATCATTAAAACTCTGACCTGCTGCGGCGTCAGGCTCGCCAACCGGCGCACCATATCGCTTGTTTCGGCATCCGGGGCAGCCGACAGATCCACATCGTCCGGAGTCCAGTTGCCGCCATCAAGTACGCTGCGAATAGCGCTTCCCATGGCCGCAGCGTCCAGCGATTTCGGAATATAGCCCGATGCGCCAAGCTCGATGCAGCGACGGATGATCGTACGGTCTTCGTTACCCGATACCACAATCACTGGCGTGGAAGGATGCGACGCCCTGAGATAAAGCAAGCCAGAGAAGCCTTGCACACCCGGCATGGTTAGATCGAGAAGCACAAGATCAACCTCGCCAATGGCGAAGGCTGGAGCCAATTCTTCGAAGCTTCCCGCCTCGATGATGGTAGCCTCGCCAATCAAAGACGTTACCGATCCGCGTAACGCACCCCGAATGAGGGGGTGATCGTCTGCGATGACAATCCGCATATCCGAGCCAGCCAAGGTTTGTCCCCCCACGTCACTTCATCATGTGTAGTGTTCTTCCACCTTATCATTCCGGTTCAGGTGGCTGCGCGCAAGGGCGAAATGGACCATTTATGCATTTTTTGCTGCGCGGTGGCGCTGTGGGATAAATTTTCTACTGCATGGTCGCGCTGAAATACGTAATCAATGGTTGACCAGACCGTCAAATTGGATTCGGATCACCGCATGGATAAACGTGTGATCATACCGCCGATTGCGGACGATAAAGGCTCGTTAACGCTGAAGCAGGTTGGCGCATTACCGGTTGTGCGCGGCGCCAATGGCCAGTGGTTGGTGATCTTGATCACGACGCGCGATTCCGGCCGGTGGTCGATCCCCAAAGGCAATCCGATCAAGGGACATACAAAGTCTGGAGCTGCGGCTGTTGAAGCCTTCGAGGAAGGCGGCTTGATTGGTAACATGGCCAAGCGAAAATTGGGCTCGTACCTGTTCTGGAAGCGGCGTTCCGGCCATTGGGAGTTGGCCGAAGTTGCCGTCTATCTGATGAAGGTTGAAACGCGCGCCACTGAATTCAAAGAGAAGGGTTTGCGCCAGATCCAGTCCTTCAGTTTCGAGGATGCTGAGGACGTGATCGTCGAGCCGGGCCTTAAGATGCTGATCCGGCAGGCGGGTGAGGCCCTTAATCGAGCGCGCGGGTAGGCGCTGGGTATGTCTTTATTTCTTCTGAGGCGGGTTATCGGGCTGGTCGTCACGTTGGCGGTTGCCAGCGGAATTGTGTTTGCCTTGATGACGGTCTTGCCGGGTGATCCGGCTGAATTGATGCTCGGCACCGATGCGCGTGCCGATACGTTGCAGGCCCTCCGGCACGAGATGGGGCTCGATCGGCCCTTGTTAGCGCAATATATTGGCTGGGTTTTTGGCATGATGCAGGGGGATTTCGGCGTCAGCCATACATATCACGTGCCTGTCGCGAACTTGATTGTGGAGCGGCTGCCGTTGAGCTTGCCACTCGCGTTCTTGTCGCTTGGTATGGCGCTCCTGTTGGGGATACCGGGCGGCGTGTTGGCGGCTTCGCAGGAAGGCCGCTTTCTTGATCACTATATCCGTTTCAAAACACAAGTTCTGCTGGCTTTGCCGAATTTCTGGCTCGCTATGCTGCTGGTATTCGTCTTTGCAATTTTGTGGCACGGTTTACCGGCCGGCGGATTTCCTGGCTGGGGTGGCGGGTTTGCCGCAGTTCGGGCCTTGATCCTGCCGACTGTGGCACTGGCCTTGCCGCAAGCTGCATTGTTGGCGCGGGTTATGCGACAGGCCGTGCTGGAGACGCTCGAAGATACCTATGTCGTGGCTGCCCGTGCCCGTGGACTGAGCCGGACGGCCGTACTTATTCGCCATGCGCTTCCCAACGCTTTCATTCCTGTTCTTTCGATCATTGGGCTGCAATTTTCCTTTCTGTTGGCGGGCACCATCATCATCGAAAATGTCTTTTATCTTCCCGGCCTCGGTCGGTTGATGCTTCAGGCAGTCAATCAGCGCGATCTTCCTGTGGTCACCGGTATTGCAATGGTCCTGATTGCCAGCGTCATTACGGTGAGCTTTGTCGTCGACGGGCTGACTCGGCTGATGGATCCCCGCTTAAGGGGCAGGCCATGATGCAGCGTTGGTGGCAAGCGCCGGGACAATGGGCGGGTTCCATGATCATTGTTGGCTTGGTGGTATTGGCGGGCGTATCGCTCCTGCCATGGGTGGTCGATCCGACGGTAATCAAGGTGGCCGACAAGCTCCTTCCGCCCTCGCTGCAGCATGGGTTTGGCACCGATCAATTGGGTCGCGATGTGTTGGGGCTGGTGATGCGCGGGGCGGTCGCATCCTTGAGTGTGGCATTCGTCGCGGTCGGCATTGGCGCAGCGCTTGGCGTTCCACTTGGCATGCTCGCTGCTGCCCGTGAAGGCTGGCTGAATCAAGCCATCTTGCGGGCGAATGATTTTATTTTTGCCTTTCCGGCGCTGGTGATTGCGATATTACTCCATGGCACGATCGGGGCGGGCATGGTCAACGCGATGGTGGCGATCGGCATTTTCAACGTGCCGGTGTTTACCCGCATGGCCTTTGGCCGGGCGCAGCCGATCTGGACACTCGATTTTATTCGCGCGTCCAGATTATGCGGTAAGGGTGATCTGGGGATTGCCGTCGGCCATGTGCTGCCGTTGATCCTTGGCGCTGTGATTGTCCAAATCACGATCCAGCTTGGTTTTGCGATCCTTGCTGAAGCAGGCCTTTCCTATGTTGGCCTTGGCGTGACGCCGCCAACGCCAAGCTGGGGCCGCATGTTGAATGAGGCGCAAACACTGATCGGCGTTGCCCCGCGTCTGGCGCTTATTCCGGGGGCAGCCATAGCGCTGGCCGTGCTTGGCTTCACCCTGTTGGGTGACGCCTTGAGTGGGCTGGTTGATCCTCGTCGGCAGGTCTACCGGCCATGACGCTCCTGGCGCTGAAGGCGATCTCTTTGCAGCTTCGAGATAAAACCTTGCTCAATGGCGTCGATCTGTCGATTCAAGCCGGACAGGTTTGGGGCCTTATCGGCGCGTCCGGTTCCGGAAAATCGCTGACGGCCCGCACGATTCTCGGATTGCCGCCAAAGGGGGCTTTGGTGACGGGCTCGATCGAGCTTAAGGGCACGGCCTTGCTGACGCTTGATGAACGTGCATGGTGTACCATCCGTGGTCGTGACATCGGAGTCGTGTTTCAAGATTCAGCCGCGGCCTTTAATCCGTTGATGACGGTTGGCGATCATGTTGCCGAACCCTTGCGGTGGCATCTTGGCGTGAGCCAAGCGAGGGCGCGGCAACTTGCCCTCGATGCGTTGGCGCGCGCCGAATTTCCGGCGTCGATCGATGTTTTCGCCCGTTTCCCACATGAACTGTCGGGCGGGCAACGCCAGCGGGCGATGATTGCCGCGGCGATTGCGCTATCGCCAAAACTTCTACTGGCCGACGAACCGACGACGGCTTTGGATGTCACGACTCAAGCCGCACTCCTTGGTCTTTTTCGAACCCTCGCCGATGACGAGGGCATGGCGGTGCTCTTGATTAGCCATGATGTGCCGGCGGTAGCGATGGTCGCCGATCACATCGCCTTGATGGTGTCCGGTAAAATCGTCGAACATGCCGCCACCAACACCATAGCGCCCGCGCTTGCACCAAGGCTAGCAGACCTCTTCGCAAGGTCCAGACCTCGTCCGGCAGGACGGCTGGGGGAGACCGGAGACATCGTCCTGACGGCCAAGCACCTATCCTATGCCTACCGTCGCAAAATGGCAGTTCACGATCTTTCCTTTATGCTCAGACGAGGAGAGTGCCTCGGAATTGTTGGCCAATCGGGATCGGGTAAATCAACGTTGGCGCGGATGGTGGCTGGTCTAATAAAGCCATCGACCGGCTCGATCGAAGAGGGGCACGCGACGAAACAGATTCAGATGGTTTTTCAAGACCCGATGGGCGCCTTCAACCCGCGTTGGACGCTCGGCCGCTCGATTGCCGAGCCGTTAAGACGCTTAACGGGCAAAGCGGTAGATGAACGGGTCGTGGAGGCATTGATTGAGGTTGGCCTTGATCCCACTTTTGCCGCACGCTACCCGCATGAAGTTTCAGGCGGGCAAGCACAACGCGCAGCCATCGCCCGCGCCATCATTGCCAAGCCCGATGTGTTGGTGCTCGACGAACCCGTCTCGGCACTGGATGTGGCAATCCGCGGACAAATTCTCGATCTGCTCGATACGCTGAAAAGCCGCCACGGACTCGCCATGCTCTTCATCACCCACGATCTCGGTGTAGCGCGTTCTATCGCCAACCATGTGATCGTGATGCAGAATGGCGTCATAGTGGAAGAAGGCCCCGCAAGCGATGTGCTGGCCGCGCCAACCCATCCCTATACGCAGGCACTGGTCGCCGCTTCGCCTTCGCTGTACTTGCGTTCCTAAATCGTCATTGCTTCGCGTTCGCTCGCAAGGACGCCAGGGGTCAACGACCAATAAAAAGGGTTAGTGGCTCATAAATTTAACGGCGATGAGCACGCCGCCGAGGGTTAACAGCATACCGCCAACGCGAACTGTTAATTCGTTCTTCAAAAGCTCAAGATCCATTTTTGTCGCCAACTGGCTTTCAATGAGCCGCGCCTGCTCATCGGCCAGAATTTCGGCCTGCACTTCGGGCATACCGGCACCCATTAGGCGCTTGATAAAAGCATGGTTATCGAAGGGAATGGCACTCATGGCTTTGCCTCTCATGGTGTAGCCAATAGATCGCAACTCATCCCATAATGTGAGAGCTTAGTTAACCAAGCGGAAGCTTATCGCGAGGTGACATCCGCCTTTTCCTAGCGATTTTCCCGCTAAAATAGCGTATAGGCCTGATCCATCGCATCAATCGCGCTAATTCAGGCTTGCTATGTCCCCTCAATTTCCCCGTTTCACCGTAGCCCCGATGATGGATTGGACGGATCGGCATTGCCGGTTTTTCCATCGCATCCTCACGCGGAATGCGGTGCTCTATACGGAAATGGTGACGTCTGCCGCCATCAAGCATGGCGCGCGTGATCGCTTGCTTGGCTTTGATGCGGCGGAGCATCCGGTGATCGTCCAGCTGGGCGGTTCAAACGCTGCGGAATTGGCGGAAGCCGCCAAAATTGCCGAGGATTATGGCTATAGCGAGATCAATCTCAATGTCGGCTGCCCGTCCGACCGCGTACAGGAAGGCCGCTTCGGCGCGTGCCTGATGCAGGAGCCGCGGCTGGTGGCCGATTGCATCGCAGCGATGAAAAACGCTGTCAGCCTGCCGGTATCCGTGAAATGCCGCATCGGAGTGGATGATCAAGACCCCGAACACGCGCTCAACGCGTTGGCGGATGCGGTGATTGCGGCGGGCTCAGATTCCATCACCGTGCATGCGCGCAAAGCCTGGCTCAAAGGACTCTCGCCGAAGGAAAACCGCGAGGTTCCGCCGCTCGATTATCCTCTGGTGTATGCGCTCAAGCAGCGGCTTGGCGATTATCCCATCGGCATCAATGGCGGTATTGCGGCGTTTGGCGATATTCATGAACACCTTCGCCATGTCGACGGTGTGATGATCGGGCGCGAGGCTTATCACAATCCGGAAATGCTGTTGTCGGTTGATCCAGAACTCTATGGCGAAGCAGCTGCAGTAGTAGATGCGTTTGAGGCGCTCGAAGCCTTCCATCCCTATATCGAAGCGCGCCTTGCTGAGGGCATCGCGCTGCATTCTATGACGCGGCATCTCTTGGGCCTTTTTCAAGGCCGGCCCGGGGCGCGCGCGTTCCGCCGCCATCTCGCCACCGAGGGCGTGAAAAAAGGCGCGACGCTTCAGGTGCTTAAGGACGCGGTTGCCCTTGTCGACCGTTCCATGGAACAAGCAGCTTAACGTTTTCGCACAAAGGACTGCGCCATGTTTTCTGCCTTCGCCATGAACGACATCATCTTCCTCGTTGCGGGTCTGTTGGTCGCGGGGGCGGCGACGGGCATTTTGGCGGGGGTGTTCGGGGTTGGTGGCGGCCTCGTTATCGTGCCGGTGCTGTACGAGCTTTTCCGGACCATAGGTGTTAGCGAAGAAGTGCGTATGCCATTGGCGATCGGCTCGTCACTCGCCATCATCATTCCAACCTCGATCCGCTCGTTTCGCGCCCATCTATCGAAGGATGCGGTCGACATGGATTTGCTCAAAGCCTGGGCTATTCCCGTTGTGTTAGGCGTCATCGCTGGAACGCTGGTGGCGCGTATTGCACCGCCTATGCTGTTCAAGGCGCTCTTTATCGGCATCGCGACCTTCACCTGCGCGCGTTTGTTGTTCGCGCGCGATAATTGGGTGCTGAAAGGCGATATGCCCACAGGCCTGCCGCTGCAAATCTATGGTGCCGTTATTGGTCTGTTGTCGTCGCTGATGGGCATTGGCGGAGGGCAGCTGTGCAATCTGTATATGATGCTCTATCGCCGCCCGATCCATCAAGCGGTTGCGACCTCATCGGGGCTTGGCGTGTTGATTTCAATCCCCGGCGCGCTGGGTTATATTTATGCGGGCTGGCCGAAAATGGATGTCTTGCCACCGTTTTCGCTCGGCTATATCTCGCTGCTCGGCGTGGCTTTGTTTATTCCCACCAGCATGTTGACGGTCAAAATCGGCGTTAATCTGGCGCATCGTTTACCAAAGCGGCAATTGGAACTGGGCTTCGGCCTGTTTTTGCTGGCCGTGATCCTCAGATTCCTGTGGAGCCTCGCTGCCTAAGCCGCACGCGCTCGCGCGTCCGGCCCCCACGGATGGATCGGCTCGACATGCCCTTCATCCGCTCAGGTAAGGTTGCCATCACCTCGACGCGCTCGGGCTCCGGCATAAACGGCCATTGCGAAATTTCCGCGCCCGTGCGTCCGCACCCGATGCAATAGCCGGTGACGTGATCGATGACGCAGGTTTTGATGCACGGCGTTGATACGTTCATTGGCGACGAAATTCCATTCAGTATGCTCCTAACCAACGGCCATTCTTCATGGTCGTTGGCAAGCGCGAGGGCCCGGTCATCTTAAGTTTATGCCACGAGAAGGGTGACGAAGAAGACAACCTCCGCGACCTGTTGTGTGGCACCTGCGACATCGCCCGTCTGTCCGCCGATCATGCGTTGCGCCAAAGCGATCATCGGGAAGGACGCCAAGAGCGACAAGATCAGCGCCAGCGCTATGCCGCGGGCGTGAAAGCCGCCTAAAAACAACAACGCCGCACCGATGATGATCGTCAGGATCAACGCCACCGAAATTGTCATCGCCGTCGGTCTGCCCACGCTGGCCGATTTACCGCCAGGTCGCGCGGAGGGTAGAAATACGAGCGGTAATAGTCCCGCAACACGCGACACGGCACCGACGGCTACCAGCGCGGTTACGCCTGACACAAGGCCGGACAGATCAGCCAGATCGCCCAGCGCCATCACGCGAATAATCAGCGCCATCACCATCGCGGCGGCGCCATAGGCCCCCAAGCGGCTATCGGCCATAATTTCCAAGCGACGCTCGATGGTGTGCCCGCCACCAAACCCGTCGGCTACATCGGACAGGCCATCTTCTGCCATCGCACCCGTGACGAGGATCGCCACCGTTACGGCGAGTGCTGCGGACAATAGCCCGCTCATGCCCAGCGCGCCGGCGCCCCAAAAAGCGAGTGCTGCGGGCAGGTTGATCAGCACACCGGCGAACGGCAAAACCCGGGGCACCACGCGAAAATCAGGCGCGCCATGCGGGTCATCCTCGAATGGGAGTTTAGGCACCGAAAGGCGCGAGTAAAACCGCACGCACCGCGCCAGCGCCACCAGCGATTGCGTCACAATACCGGAATTAGAGTGCTGCATCGGCTCCCTCATAATCTACGCCAATGAGATAAAGCCCATCGGGCGGAGCCATCGGCCCGCAGCGCGAACGGTCGCACGCGTCAAGCGCATCGCGCAACTCTTTCGGCGTCCATTTGCCGGTCGCCACCAGAATGAGCGAGCCGACCATCGAGCGCACCTGATGATGCAGAAAAGACCGCGCAGACGCATAGACGCGGATATCCTCGCCATTGGCGACGATTTCGAGCCGCTCCAGCGTCTTCACCGGACTGGCGGCCTGACATTCGGCAGCACGAAAGGTTGTAAAATCATGTTGGCCGATCAGCTGGTCAGCACCCGCCTGCATCAAAGCCGGATTAATCGGCCATTTGACGTGCCAAGCGCGGTGCTTTTCGAGCACAACGGGCGGTCGCCGATTAACAATGCGATAGACATAATGCCGCTTGCGGGCCGAAAAGCGGGCGTCAAAACTGTCAGCAACGGGACGCACATTCAGCACAGCCGCGCCTTGGCCTTTGAGATAGGCATTCATCGCATCACGAATGGTGCCGTGCGGCCATTCGCGTTCCAGATCGACATGCACGACCTGATGGGTGGCATGCACGCCGGAATCCGTGCGACCTGCGGCTTGAACGCGGCGGGTCTCGCCCGAAAAAGCGGTGACTGCGCCCTCAATCGCTTCTTGCACCGAGCGGCCATTGCGCTGGTCCTGCCAGCCATAATAGCCGGTGCCATCATATTCGATGATTAATTTATAACGGGGCATCAGCCCACCACCATGCCGGAGATAAGCTTTGAGCCGCGCAGAAAATCAACCGCCGCCATCGGCTTTGATCCCGCCCGCTGCAGCTCAAGAAGCCGCACCGCTCCGTCGCCGCAGGCAATCGTGAGGGTATCATCCAATACCGTGCCAGGCGTGCCTGAAAGATCCATCTTTTCGGTGCGGAGAATTTTTAACCGCTCCGGCCCTTTGCCAAAATCGGCGAAAGTAAACGCGCCCGGAAAGGGCGAAAGCCCGCGCACTTGATTATGCACCGTGGCTGAGGGAAGCGACCAATCGATCCGGCATTCCTCATTGGTGATTTTCTTGGCGTATTCGACACCCTCAAGCGCCTGCTCAACAAAAGATAACCCGCCGCGTGACAGTGCCGCCAAAGCGCGGATCATCACATCCGCCCCCAGCACGGCTAAACGGTCATGCGCTTCGCCCGCGGTGAGGTTAGGCGTAATGGCGAGCTTCTCGACCATGCCGACGGGGCCGGTATCAAGCCCTTCGGCCATTTTCATCACCGCCACGCCCGTCTCGGTATCGCCTGATAAGATGGCGCGCTGAATGGGGGCGGCGCCCCGCCAACGCGGCAGCAGTGAGGCATGCAGGTTGAGGCAGCCGAGCGGAGGAAGATCCAACAGCGCTTTCGGCAAGATCATGCCATAGGCCACCACCACCGCAACGTCTGCCTGATGGCTTGCAAAAATCTCGGCGGCTTCGTCTGTTTTAAGCGTTGCGGGCGTCAGCACCGGAAGTCCAAACCGGTTGGCCGCCTCATGCACGGGCGAAAGCCTCAGCGCCATGCCGCGCCCTGCAGGGGCCGGTGCGCGGGTGTAGCATGCCACAACCTCGTGGCCATGCCCGATGATGGCGGAAAGCGTCGGCACGGCAAAATCAGGCGTGCCCATGAAAACAACGCGGAGAGCGCTCACTCCGAACCCTCACGACGCGCGAGCTTCTGGAATTTTTTGATCACCCGTTCGCGCTTCAACCGCGACAAATGATCGATGAACAGCTTGCCGTTCAGATGGTCGATCTCGTGTTGCACCACGGTGGCGGCCAATCCCTCCATCTCGCGCTCGAAGCTTTTGCCATCGAGATCAAGATAGCGCACGCCGACTTTGGCCGGACGGATCACCACCTCGTGGTAATCGGGGATGGAGAGGCAGCCTTCCTCATATTCGCTCAACGCGTCCGATGACCAGATAATCTCGGGGTTGATGAGGGCGAGAGGCTCTTTCTCATCGTCCTTGCGCGAGGCATCCATGGTCACGATGCGTTGGGTCACGCCCACTTGCACCGCGGCAAGGCCAACACCTGGCGCGTCATACATGGTTTCAAACATATCTTCGATCAGCGCCTTGGTGGCACCGTCAGCATGGCTGACCACGTCGGAAACGACGCGGAGCAAAGGATCGGGGAGGATAACGAGGGGACGAATGCTCATGATTTCCAGCACATAATCATCGCAGGGGATTTCGTCAAATTGTTCATTGTTTGTTCTTTATAATGTCGCTTAAACCTGCTATCGGTGCGGTCATTCTCGTCTTTGGAGCTAAAGCATGTTTGGGTTTATCGAGGTGGCCGTCTTGGCCATCGGCCTGATTACTATTGCCCTTTTGGTTTGGCTTGGCCTCGCCATCATGCAGACCAACCGCGAGCGGATGTTTGAAGCGGCCTCGCAATTCGAGCGGCAACGCCAGCTTGATCAGCAGATGGATGCGGTTCGTATCCTACAATCCGAAGTTACAGGCCGCATTGCTTCGCTTACCCAAAGCGTAGGCGAGCGGTTTGACAGCCTGCAAAACCGCGTCGGCGACGGCTTGAAGGAGAATGTCAAAGAGACCACCGAGAGCCTGTCCAAGCTCAACGAGCGGCTTGCGGTGATCGATGCAGCGCAAAAAAACCTCAGCTCGCTCACCAGCGAAGTGCTAACGCTTAAAGACGTGCTCTCTAACAAACAGACACGCGGCGCCTTCGGCCAAGGCCGGATGGAAGCGATTATCCGCGATGCGTTGCCGCCCAACGCGTTTGAATTTCAAGCCACGCTGAAAAATGGCAAACGGCCCGATTGCATCATCCGCCTGCCGAATGATCCGCGCCCCTTGGTGATCGACGCTAAATTTCCGCTCGAAAGCGTCACCGCCTTTCGCGAGGCGCGCAGCGATGACGAGAAGAAACTCGCCATTGCACGGGTGAGGAACGATATCGCGATCCACATCAAGGATATTTCGGAAAAATACATTGTGCCGGGTGAGACGCAGGAAATTGCGGTGATGTTCGTGCCATCTGAATCGATCTATGCGGATCTGCACGAATTTTTCGACGATGTGATCCAGAAAGCGCAGCAAAAGCGCATCATGATTGCATCGCCCTCGCTGTTGATGATGGCCATTCAGATGCTGCAGGTGATCGTGAAGGATTCGCGCATGCGCGAACAGGCACATCTGGTTCAGCAGGAAGTCGGCCGCATTCTCGACGATGTGCGGCGCTTGAACGACCGCGTCGGCAAGCTCGACACGCATTTCCGACAAGCGCAAGAGGATGTCGCCGGCATCTTGACCTCAGCCGACAAAATTGTCCGCCGCGGCGAAAAGATTACGGCCATGGAGCTCGACCCGGTTGCAGGCGAGTTGACGGCTGATGGCGCGGCAATGGGCGAATTGCTGCCGTTTAAAATCGCCGATTAATTAAGCGACGTGCTCCGCGAGCAAATGGTCGCGGTCGCGAAGTGCCGGGAAGAACTTTGCCCACAGCGCCACCACAACCAACGTACCGATGCCGCCGAGGACAACCGAAGGCACGGTGCCAAGGGCCGCAGCCAGCATACCGCTTTCAAACTCGCCAAGCTCGTTTGATGCGCCGATAAACACGGTGCTTACCGCTGATACCCGCCCGCGCATCGCATCAGGTGTTTCGGATTGCACCAGCGTCTGGCGGATATACATGCTGATCATGTCAGACGCGCCCATCGCAAAAAGGGCTGCGAAAGAGAGCCAGAAATTGGTGGACAGTCCAAAGGCAATAATGGTCAGGCCGAAGACGGCGACGGTCGCCAGCATGATCTGGCCCGAGTTCCGCGTCACCGGAAAGCGCACCAGTGCCACCGACATGGCAATCGCGCCAATCGAAATCGCGCTGCGCAAAACGCCCAAGCCCCACGGACCGGTCATCAAAATATCATGCGCGTAAACAGGCAGCAGGGCCGAAGCGCCACCCAGCAACACGGCAAACAGATCGAGCGAAATCGCGCCCAGAATAACAGGCTTCTCCCGCATAAACCGAATACCGGCAAGGGCTGCTTCAAGCGTCGCAGGCTCACGCTTTTGCGGAACCGGCCGCATGTGAATGGTGTAGAGGCAGATGCCGGACGCCACAAACATCAAGGCAGCGACGCCAAACACCGTGCCGGGTCCGAAGATATATAAAAGGCCACCCATGGCAGGCCCGATGATGGACGCCAATTGCCAGGCCGAGGTGCTCCAAGAAATCGCATTCGGCAGTGCCTCACGCGGCACCAAAGTGGGCATCAACGCTTGCGTCGCAGGATTGGAAAACGAGCGCGCAAAGCCCAATAAAATGGTGATGCCATAAACAGCATAAAGCGCCGACTCGCCAATATTAGCGCAAGCGATCAATCCCACGGAGCCTAGTGCGATCAACCCATAGCTGATAATGCTGATCCAGCGCCGGTCAAACCGGTCCGCCACATGGCCGGAAATCAGCGCCATCGCCAGCACGGGCAAAAACGAGGCAAGCCCTATCAAACCCAGCGCAAAGGTGCTGTGGGTCATCGCATAGACCAACCAGCCCAAAGCCACGACTTCCATCTGATGGCCCAAGGCCGACAGCACGCGCGAGGTAAAAAACACGCGATAATCGCGGGAGGCGAAGGCGGAGGGTTTCATGCAAGGTCCATCAGGTTTTGTGTGACCTCGATAAACCAATTATGCCACGCCGTCAGGAAAAAATATTGGCGTTAGGCAATCAGATGCAGCGACGCTTTGCCATCGGAGACGGCATCGACGACAAGCCGACGGTCAAAGGTCGCCAGTATGCCACCCTGTGATTTTGCCAATGCGAGCAAATAGCTATCGGCGATCTGCCCTGAATTCAGCAGTCGCAACGGGTCGATGAGGGCGATCAGCACATTCACATCCAGCAGAAAGGTTATGCGACCTCATCGCGCAGGCGGTTAATCAGTTCGAGGGTTACCGGAGCCGCGTTAGCCCGCAACGGCAATAAGGGTACATCGCCCGGCGTATTCCTTGCAGATGCGGGGCTGGGCGCAAGACCGCGATAGGCCAATTCGGAAAGGACGACGCCGAGGCTTCGGCGTTGCCGCTCCGCGAGAGCTCGGGCTGCAGCCAACACATCGTCGTCAATCGCCACGGTTGTGCGCATGAACTACCCGTCCTTGATGGCAAGCATCAAACATCACGCATCATAGGCTGGAAGGTGTCGTAATTCAATAAAAACAAGCGCAATGGAAGAGCAGCGGCCTGACGCGGCCACTGCTTCTAATCCTTTTACACGTCCAAATTCGCCACGCTCAGCGCATTGCTCTGGATGAATTCACGGCGTGGCTCAACGACATCGCCCATCAGCTTGGTGAAGATGTCATCCGCATCGGCTGCCTCGCGCACCCGCACCTGCAACAGCGAGCGTACATTGCGGTCGAGCGTGGTTTCCCAGAGCTGCTCAGGGTTCATTTCGCCCAAGCCTTTGTAGCGCTGCATGGTGATGCCCTTGCGCCCGATGCCGGTGAGCGACTCGAACAATCCAAGCGGACCATTGACCTGACTATCATCGCCCTTGCGGGTCAAAATGGCAGGAGCGGAGTAAATTTCGCCCAGCGAGGTCGCATGTTCATCCAGTTTGCGGGCGTCAGCCGAAGCCAGCAACGCCATATCCAAAATCGCAACCTGTTTGACGCCGCGCAGCGTGCGCTCCATCACATAGCCGCCGTCGCGAACATGGCCAGACCAGCCGCGTTCGGCGACATCCGCCATCGCATCAAGGCGGACGGCGAGTTTATTGGCGAGCGCTTCGGAGGTTGCGGCATCCGAAATCGGACGCAACAGCCCTTCAATCGCGCCTTGTTCAACGATATCGCGGTTATAGCGCGAATGCAGGCCGCCCAGCACCGTGCGCACCAAACGCGCTTCATCGATCAAGCGTTTAAGATCAAGCCCCGTCCGCTCTTCGCCGGAGGCAAGCCGCAATACTGCGCCTTCAATGCCATTATCGACGAGATAATCTTCCAGAGCCCGCTCGTCTTTGAGGTATTGCTGCGATTTGCCACGCGCGACCTTATAGAGCGGCGGCTGGGCGATATAGAGATGGCCGCGCTCGATCAATTCCGGCATTTGACGGAAGAAGAAGGTCAGCAACAGCGTGCGAATATGCGAGCCGTCGACGTCAGCATCGGTCATGATGATGATCTTGTGGTAACGCAGCTTGTCGCAGTTGAACTCGTCTTTACCGATACCGGTACCGAGCGCCGTAATCAGCGTGCCGATTTCCTGCGAGCCGAGCATTTTATCAAAACGCGCACGCTCTACGTTCAAAATTTTACCGCGGAGTGGCAAAACGGCCTGATATTCACGGTTACGACCCTGTTTCGCCGAACCACCTGCCGAGTCACCCTCGACGATAAAGATTTCAGCATTGGCCGGATCCCGCTCCTGACAATCCGCCAGCTTGCCGGGCAGATTGGCGATATCGAGCGCACCCTTGCGCCGGGTCAATTCACGCGCTTTGCGGGCTGCTTCGCGAGCGGCTGCAGCTTCCACCACCTTGCCGACGACGATACGGGCATCACCGGGATGTTCTTCAAACCAGATCGCCAAAGCCTCTCCAAGAGCGCTTTCCACAACGGGGCGCACTTCGGAGGAAACCAGCTTGTCTTTGGTTTGCGAGGAGAATTTCGGGTCAGGCACCTTCACCGAGAGAATGGCGGTCAGGCCTTCGCGGGTATCATCACCCGTCAGCGAAACCTTTTCCTTCTTCGTAATGCCCGAGCTTTCGGCATAGCTCGTAACTTGGCGGGTAAGCGCGCCACGGAAACCGGCCAAATGCGTGCCGCCATCGCGCTGCGGGATGTTGTTGGTAAAGCACAGCACGTTTTCGTGATAGCTGTCGTTCCACCACATCGCGACTTCAACGGTAATGCCGTCTTTTTCCGTCGTGACATAAATCGGGTCTTTGATCAGCGGGGATTTGGCGCGGTCGAGATAGCGGGCAAATTCCTGCAAACCGCCTTCATACACCATGTCCTGCTTCACGACTTCGGAGTGCCGCGCATCGGTCAAAACGATATGGACGCCCGAATTGAGGAAGGCCAACTCGCGCAACCGGTGCTCCAGCGTGCCGTAATCATATTCCACCATGGTAAAGGTCTGCTGCGAGGCCTTAAACGTCACCTCGGTGCCGTTGCGGCGATCTGCAGGCCCCACTACTTCAAGCGGCGCATCGGCCACGCCATGCGTAAACCGCATTTTATATTC
This sequence comes from uncultured Hyphomicrobiales bacterium, assembly GCA_903900975.1. GTDB lineage: Bacteria > Pseudomonadota > Alphaproteobacteria > Rhizobiales > Beijerinckiaceae > CAIUPE01. Next base: position 19,624 of record CAIUPE010000132.1, read on the forward strand.
TTGCCCACCGCGCCAAATGCGCAGTTCCAGCCATTCGGACAGCGCATTGACGACGGAAACGCCCACGCCATGCAGACCGCCGGACACTTTATAGGAGTTCTGATCGAATTTACCGCCCGCATGAAGCTGGGTCATGATGACTTCGGCGGTGGAAACGCCCTCGGAAGGGTGGATATCGGTCGGAATACCGCGACCATTATCCGTTACCGTCACCGATCCGTCGGCATTCAGCGTCACGGTGACAAGGTCAGCATGGCCCGCAAGCGCTTCGTCGATCGCGTTATCCACGACCTCATAGACCATGTGATGCAGGCCCGAGCCGTCATCGGTATCGCCAATATACATGCCGGGACGCTTGCGGACAGCGTCCAACCCCTTCAAAACCTTGATGGAATCGGCGCCATAGGCGTCAGCGGCTTCGGTGCGGCGGTCTTCTTCGCTCATGATTAGGGCAGGCCTTTGAAATTAGGATCGTCAAGATATTGATTCGTCTTATGTTTCTTATCCTAAAGCGCAAAAAATTTCATCCGTTAAAGCAGCCGGGACAACCCTTGTTCCCCATAAGTTTTAACCCTGAGAAAATGGCCTTTTTGCTCTGCTACAGAATGGAAACAAACTTTTGTTCGACAAAATGATCAAAAATCAGGGCTTGCGGCGGTAAGGGTGCCGCGCATAAGTGCGCCACGTTGAAAGCTTACGACGGCACGCCCGTCAGGAAACTTTGCCCTATGATCTCGAACGTCTCATCGCTCGTCACCGATTTGGCCGCCCGTGCGGCAAAAGGACGTCCTGTCACCATTGGCGTCGTGGGTGCGGGTCAGATGGGCACCGATCTGATTGTCCAGCTCGCTTTGATGCCGGGCATTCGTTTGGGCGCTATTGCCGTGCGCAATGTCGGCAACGCCATTGAGGTAGCGGTCCAAAATGGCCACCGGCGGGAGAACGTGATCGAGGCGAAAACCTCAGCCACTATGGATGCGGCGATTGAAAAAGGTCTGCTGCCGATCACCGGTGATATCGCGACTTTGGCGGCCTGCGGCCATATCGAAGTGCTGATTGATGCCACGGGAAACCCCAATACTGGCACCCAAATTGCCCTTGAAGCCATCCGCAACGGTAAACATATTGTGATGATGAATGTCGAGGCCGACATCACCATCGGGCGTTATTTGCATGCCGAGGCGCGTTCGGCAGGTGTAGTCTACACAGGTGCCGCGGGGGATGAACCGGCCGCAGCGATTGAACTGATCAGCTTTGCGCAATCCTTGGGTCTTGGTGTCGTTTGTGCGGGTAAGGGCAAGAATAATCCGTTGAAATTTGACGCGGTGCCCGCCGATTACGACGTCGAAGCACGCGAGCGAAACATGAATCCACGCATGCTGGTTGAGTTCATCGACGGGTCAAAAACCATGGTGGAAATGGTCGCCATTGCCAATGCCACCGGCCTTGTGCCAGATCAACCCGGCATGCATGGCCCATCCGCGCCGCGGGAAGACCTCTCGGAAATTTTGATTCCGAAAAAAGACGGTGGCGTTTTGGGCGGCAAAGGCCGAGTGGATTACTCGACCGGCAAAGGCGTGGCCCCCGGCGTGTTCTGCGTTGTGGAATCCGATCACCCCCGCGTGATCGAGCGCATGGCCGATCTTAAAGTTGGCAAGGGGCCGTATTTCACGCTGTTCCGCCCCTACCATTTAACGAGCTTAGAGGCGCCGCTCTCGGCTGCCCGCGCGGTGCTCTACGGTACCGCCGATATGGTGCCGCTTCAGCGTCCGGTTGCTGAAGCCGTGGCGGTGGCCAAGCGCGATCTGCGGGTCGGCGAAATTCTGGGCAAGATTGGCGAGGCAGAATATCGCGCTTGGGCCATGACCTATCCCGCAGCCCAAGCCGAGCAGGCCATTCCGGTCGGTCTCGCCGAAGGCGCGCGCATCACGAAGTCGGTCAAGGCGGGCGACTATTTGAACGCCACCAATTGCGTGGCGGATGGATCAATGCTGGTCACCCAAATTCGCCACCGTCTCGATCAGATGGATGCGCAAGCAATGGCCGCAGAATAGGCCGAAGAGTAAATGAATGGATAGGATGACGCCGCTTTTGGACCGTATCGAAATCCCCGCCGACATTCGCCGGCTGGAGGAGCGCGATCTTGCGCGTCTTGCGCGGGAGGTTCGCAACGAGATCATTTCGGCTGCTTCCGAAACCGGCGGGCATTTTGGCTCCGGCCTTGGCGTGGTCGAGCTGACGGTGGCGCTGCATTACGTGTTCAACACCCCAGAAGATCGCTTGATCTGGGATGTCAGCCATCAGGCCTATCCCCATAAAATGCTCACCGGTCGGCGGCAAAGACTGCGCAGCATCCGTAAACGCGGCGGGCTTTACGGGTTCACCAAGCGCAGCGAGAGTGAATATGATCCGTTCGGCGCGGCGCATAGTTCAACCTCGATTTCGGCGGGCCTCGGCATGGCGGTGGCGCGCGATCTGAAGGGCGCGCGCAACCATGTGATTGCTGTTATCGGCGATGGCGCGATCAGCGGCGGCATGGCCTATGAGGCGATAAACCATGCGGGCGTGCAAAACAGCCGCCTTATCATCATCGTCAACGATAATGGCATGTCGATTGCGCCAGCGGTTGGCGCGCTATCGCGTCATCTTGATGCGTTGAAAGCCGAGACGCGCCCCGGCAATGCTCCGTCGAGCTTTTTCGAAACGCTGGGCTTGCAGCATATCGGCCCTGTCGATGGCCACGATGTGGAGCAACTGATCGCAACCTTACGCAAGGTGCGGGACGATCCGAGCCAGACGCCGGTTGTTATCCATCTGCTGACCGAGAAGGGCAAAGGTCATCCCTTTGATAGGCCCGACGCCGAGAAATACCATGCGGTTACCTCGTTTGATCCCGTCTCGCTGGCATTTGCCAAACCGAAACCGGCTCGCCCGACTTATACAAGTATCTTCGCCTCGAGCTTAATCGATCAGGCGAAGCGCGATGAAAAGATCGTTGCCATTACCGCCGCCATGCCCTCGGGCACGGGATTGGATGCGTTTGCGAAAGTTTTCCCGGATCGCATGTTTGATGTCGGCATTGCCGAGCAGCACGCGGTGACATTCGCGGCGGGTATGGCGACAGAAGGCATGAAGCCGTTTTGCGCGATTTATTCCACCTTTTTACAACGCGGGTTTGATCAGGTGGTGCATGATGTGGCGCTACAAAATCTGCCGGTTCGGTTTGCAGTCGATCGCGCGGGTTTGGTTGGCCAAGATGGCGCAACCCATGCAGGCTCATTCGATCTTTGTTATCTCTCGGCGCTGCCCAATATGGTGGTGATGGCGCCTTCCGACGCCCAAGAATTGCGCCGCATGGTCGCAACCGCAGTGGCTTATAATGATGGCCCCATCGCCTTCCGCTATCCGCGCGGCGAAAGCTGGGGCGAGGATGACCCGACCGAAACCAGCGTGCTCGAAATCGGCAAAGGGCGCATCATCCGGGAAGGCAAAGATATCGCGATTTTAAACCTCGGTGCGCGGCTGAGTGCCTGCGTTGATGCAGTGACTGAGCTTGAAGCGCGTGGCCTATCCGTGACGCTTGCCGATGCGCGCTTTGCCAAGCCAATCGATACCGCCTTGGTCGAGCGGCTTGTAAACGGGCATCAAACGCTGGTGATTGTTGAGGAAGGCTCGATTGGCGGCTTCGCGTCGCATGTGCTCCACTATCTTGCCAAGAAAAATTTGCTTGGCAAGGCGCGGATTGTGCCGTTGACGCTACCCGACAGTTTCATCGCGCATGGCACGCCCGCCGAGCAATATCAGGATGCGGGCCTCGACCGTGCAGGCATTGTCGAGGTCATTATTGCCAATTCTTAAGGATGGGTTTTGAGATAGGCGATGAGATCCGCGATTTCCTGCGGATTTTTCAAGCCTGCAAAAGCCATTTTGGTGCCCGGAACAGCCGCGCGCGGATCAGGCAGATAGGCGGTAAGCGTCGCCTCGTCCCACACTTGGCCTTCAGTGCCCTTAGCGGCCATGCCGTCCGAATATTTATAATCGGCGATGGAGGCGGTCTTGCGGCCGATAATGCCCTTCAAGGTTGGGCCAACACGCGTCACGCCCTGCTCGTTTTCATGGCAGGCTTTGCATTTGACGAAGACTTTTTCGCCAGCCGCAGCATCGCCATCAGCAAAAGCAGGGGTTGCAAGCAGCATCAGGGCGGCAAATGAGGAGAGAACAAAGGTTTTTGACATGGTGAATGGCTTTCTTGGTCAAAAGAACAGATGGTAAGTGTAAGCCCGCCACGCTAATGGGTGCAATGCGACATATTGCGTGGCAGTGCCGCGTTTTGAACAATATTGCTTGTCAATCAGGGGCGATAGGGTGACGAGCATCGCCGCCCCCGGGATTTATGCCATGAATTACGAAGATTTTTTCAAAAGCGAACTCGACACCCTCCGCAGCGATGGCCGCTATCGCGTCTTTGCCGATCTGGAGCGCAAGGCGGGGCAATTCCCCTTGGCCAAACATCGCTCCGGCGAAAGCGAGAAGGGCATCACCGTTTGGTGCTCGAATGATTATCTCGGCATGGGGCAACATCCCGCGGTGCTCAAAGCTATGCATGAGGCGATTGACCTATGCGGCGCGGGCTCAGGCGGTACCCGCAATATTTCCGGCACCAACCATTTCCATGTCGAGCTTGAACAGGAACTCGCCGATTTGCACGGCAAGGAAAGCGCGCTGTTGTTCACCTCCGGCTATGTTTCGAACTGGGCGGCGCTGGGCACATTGGGCGCACTTTTGCCCAATTGCGTGATTTTATCGGATGCGGGCAACCACGCTTCGATGATTGAAGGCATCCGCCATAGCCGCGCCGAACGCCACGTCTTCAAGCATAATGATATGGCCGATCTGGAGCGATTGCTCGAAAGCATCGAGCCGGGCCGCCCGATCTTGATCGCCTTTGAGTCGGTCTATTCAATGGATGGCGATATCGGCCCGATCAAAGAGATTTGCGATTTGGCGGATCGATATGGCGCGATGACCTATCTCGACGAGGTACACGCGGTGGGCATGTATGGCCCGCGTGGCGGCGGCATTTCCGAGCGCGAAGGCTTGATGGACCGCGTCACCGTGATTGAAGGCACGCTCGGCAAGGCCTATGGCGTGGTGGGGGGCTATATCGCAGCCTCCGCCGCTTTATGTGATTTTGTCCGCAGCTTCGCCTCGGGCTTTATTTTCACTACCGCTCTACCGCCAGCGATTGCGGCAGCGGCCGCCGCCTCGATCCGCCATCTCAAAACCTCACACGATGAGCGCACCGGTCAGCGCGACCGCGTGCAGCGTCTGCGGCGGAAGCTCGATGCGGCGGGCGTGCCCTATCTCCGCAATGACAGCCATATCGTGCCGGTGATGGTGGGGGATGCCAAAAAATGCAAATGGATCAGCGATTTGCTGATGGAGCATTATGGCATCTATATTCAGCCGATCAATTACCCCACCGTGCCACGCGGCACCGAGCGGCTTCGGATAACGCCAACGCCATTGCATTCGGATGCGGATATCGACCATCTCGTCGGCGCACTCTCCGAGCTGTGGTCACGTTGCGCCGTCAACCGCGCGGTGGCGTGATCCTATTTCCCCGTTGCAGCGTATGAAAATCATGCAACGGGAAACACACACCATGCTGAGCTGGATTTTGATATGGGCGATCGCCGCGGTGATCATGCTCGCCATTGATATGGTCTGGCTGATGGGGATCGGGCGTGGTTTTTATGTGCAGGAAATCGGCGACATTCTGCTCGAAAAGCCTAACCTTTTAGCCGCTTTGGCGTTCTACATCCTCTACAGCATTGGCGTGATGGTGATTGTCATCGCTCCAGCGATTGAGGCAGAATCGGCTATGCGGGCGCTGATTTACGGCGTTTTGTTCGGCCTCGTTGCCTATGGCACCTATGATTTGACCAATCTTGCCGTGATGAAGGGCTTCACTACCAAGATCGCGCTGATCGATATGGTGTGGGGCGGGCTGATTACAGGCTTTGTGAGTGCGGTTACCGTGAAGCTTACGGGGATGCTGGGCCTTTAAGGCCTGAAAGCGCCTTGTCTTTCATCGCCGACTCAGCCGATACGCGTTCAACGAGGGAACGTGATGCGCGGTACAACACTCAATGCGTTTTTAAAAGGCCAGTCTGGTCCTTCTGAAGCGACGCCCGACCACCTCTTCGATTTGATCGAGCGGTTTGCGAAAGTCGCCATCAAATTGCGGATCGCCATCCAAGAGGGTGCGCTGGGTGCAGCCTTTGCCGCTACTTTATCCTCGAGCAATGCCGACGGGGACGATCAAAAAGCGCTCGATGTCCACGCCGATGCGCTTTTCCTGAACGCAGCACAAGAAGCGGGCGTCGCGTTTTACGCATCCGAAGAACAAGCCGATCCAATGGTGCTTGATGGTGTAAGCGCTTTTTCGGTCGCCATTGATCCGCTCGATGGCTCGTCCAATATCGATACCAACGTTACCATCGGCACGATCTTTTCGGTTCTGCCGAGCCTTGCTGATGCGGAGGCCACCTTTTTGCAGCCCGGCACGGCGCAAGTTGCAGCAGGCTTTTTTGTGTATGGCCCGCAATTGGCACTGGTGTTGACGCTAGGAGCCGGCACCTCGATCTTCGTGTTCTCGGAGCGCGAAGGCGTGTTTCTAAAAGCCTATGGGTCGGTCAAAATCAGCCCAGAGGCCAAGGAATTTGCGCTCAATATGTCAAATTACCGGCATTGGGACCCGGCCTTACGCGCCTATGCGGATGATTGTCTGGCGGGCGTAACGGGACCACGCGAGAAGAATTTCAACATGCGCTGGATAGCGTCGCTGGTGGCCGAAACCTATCGCATTTTGGTGCGGGGCGGCGTGTTTATGTATCCGCGCGATAACCGCAAAGCCTATGATCAAGGGCGCCTGCGGCTGGTCTATGAGGCCAATCCGGTCGCCTTCCTGATTGAGCAGGCCGGTGGCGACGCGATGGACGGCCATACGCGTATTCTCGATCTTAAGCCGCAATCGCTGCATGAGCGGACGCCTTTGATGTTTGGCGCCAAAGACGAGATTGCCATCCTTCGTCGCTATCATGCCGATCCGACGCTTCTTACCTCTTCTCCTCCTGTTCCGCAGAAAGCCTGATCCATGTCGATGAAAACCCTGATTGCTCCCTCCGTCCTGTCCGCTGATTTTTCGAAATTGGGCGAGGAAGTCGAAGCCGTGGTGAAAGCGGGGGCGGATTGGATTCATCTCGATGTGATGGATGGCCATTTCGTGCCCAACATCACCTTCGGTCCGCCGGTGATCAAGGCCATCCGCAACCGCACCGACAAGGTCTTCGATTGCCATCTGATGATCGCGCCAGCGGATGCCTATCTTGCAGCCTTTGCCGATGCGGGGTGCGACTACATCACGGTGCACGCCGAAGCGGGCCCGCATCTCGACCGCTCGCTGCAAACCATCCGCGCCTTGGGCAAAAAGGCGGGCGTATCGCTTAATCCTTCAACGCATGAAAGCGTTATTGAATATGTGCTCGACCGGCTTGATCTTGTCTTGCTGATGACGGTCAATCCGGGCTTTGGCGGACAGGCTTTCATCCCCTCGGTCATCGAGAAAGTAGCGCGGGTGAAGAAGATGATCGGAACACGCGATATCCGCATCGAAATCGATGGCGGGGTGACACCTGAAACAGCGCCATTGCTGACCGCTGCAGGTGCCGATGTGCTGGTGGCAGGCTCAGCGGTATTTAAGGGCGGGCCGTCGGCTTATGCTGCAAATATTTCTGCCATTCGTGCCGTGGCAGATGCTGCTGCGCGTTAAGGTATTTCCGGTGCGATGGAGTGCTTTAACCCATTCCGTCATCGCGTTCGCTCGCAATTGTGTGTTTGAAGTGTGTTAATTTGGAGGTGGGTGGGGACCGTTCGCAATGAGGTCTCGTACGACCGTCGTCATCTCGGTTCCCCACCCGGCTTCCCGACCGCTTGAATGGTAGGAAGGGTCTG
>CAIUPE010000133.1 GCA_903900975.1 uncultured Hyphomicrobiales bacterium
AATTGGCAGCCAGACCACGACTGATCGCTTCTCTTTCCTCGATACCGAGGCGACTATACTGCTTCTGTTTCATGCGGAGCCCATATTAGCCCCGTTGCGTTAGATTCCTGAAACCGCCATAGATTTCATAAATTTCTCCCACTTTTTTAATCGTTGTTAGTCCAAGGCCAATTGATCGTATCGACCTTTGACACACCTTTGAAAGGTCGAGTCGGTACGCCAGCCCACCCTTCATCGTAGCATCAAACAGTTTTGCCAAGAATTTGTCACCCTCTTTATTGAAGCCGACGCCTAAGACTAAAATCGTGTCGTATTTTGGCATGGCGTTGCCCTAAGCCGATGGTTTCTCAAAAAATAGATGACGATAGACACGGGAGCGGTTGGCGAATGACCACGGACAGTTTTGATTATGTGATCGTTGGCGCAGGGTCCGCCGGTTGTGTATTGGCCAACCGACTTTCGGAAGACGGAAAATTTACCGTTGCGGTCTTAGAAGCAGGTCGCGGCGATAATTCAGTCTTTATCCAGATGCCGACAGCGCTTTCGATACCCATGTGTATGGATAAATATAATTGGGGTTATCATACCGAGCCTGAGCCAGATCTCGATGGCCGCAGAATGGATTTACCCCGCGGGAAGGTGATAGGTGGCGGTTCTTCTATCAATGGCATGGTCTATATTCGCGGCAATGCGATGGATTATGAAGGCTGGGAAGCGCTTGGTGCCAAGGGCTGGGGCTATCGCAATGTGCTTCCCTATTTCCGCAAAGCCGAGACGCGCTACGAGGGCGGCGATGCCTATCGCGGCGCAAAGGGACCGCTTCACACCAGCTACGGCCCGATGAAAAACCCACTCTATTCTGTATTCGTCGAAGCTGCCAAACAAGCGGGCTATGTCGCAACGGATGACGTCAACGGTTATAGGCAAGAAGGGTTCGGCCGAATGGATCGAACAATCCATAAAGGTCGCCGTTGGAGCGCGGCCTCTGCCTATCTGAAGCCAGCTTTGAGCCGCAAAAATCTTGCCTTGCTTACCGGTACACGCGCCACGAAAATTGATCTCGAAGGCAAGCGCGCTGTTGCCGTCCGCTATCTCAAGGGTGGCATCGAGCATATTGTACGCGCTCGACGCGAGATTATTCTGGCGGGTGGTCCGATCAATTCGCCGCAATTGCTGAAACTATCGGGAATTGGGCAGGCCGAAGAGCTGAAGGCGCATGGCATTACGCCACTGCACCATTTGCCGGGCGTCGGCGAAAATTTGCAGGATCACCTTGAATTCTACTTCCAGCAGGCCTGCACTCAGCCGATTACGCTCTATTCCTCGATGAACCTTTTTGCCAAAGCGCTGATCGGCGCACAGTGGATATTGTTTAAAAATGGCTTAGGTGCGACGAATCATTTCGAAAGCTGCGGCTTTATCCGTTCGCGGCCCGGCGTTCCCTATGCCGACATCCAGTATCATTTCTTACCCGCGGCCATCGCCTATGATGGGAGTGTGAAAGCCGAAGCCCACGGCTTTCAGGCCCATGTCGGCCCAATGCGCTCGAAAAGTCGTGGTTGGGTCAGGCTGGCGTCAAACAATCCGCTCGAGGCTCCAAAGGTACGCTTTAACTATATGAGCCATGAGGACGACCGTATTGAAATGCGGGCTTGCGTCCGCCTTACCCGCGAAATTTTTGGCCAGGACGCCTTCGCGCCCTTTCGGGGCAAAGAATTGCAACCGGGTAGTGATGTCGTTACCGATGAACAGATCGATGCCTTTGCCCGCCGCAAAGTGGAGAGTGCTTATCATCCATGTGGAACCTGCAAGATGGGCGACCCCTCCGATCCGATGGCCGTCGTCGATACTGATACACGTGTGATTGGGCTTGAAGGACTTCGCGTCGTTGACACTTCAATCATGCCGAGGATTACCACGGGCAATCTGAATGCGCCCGCGATCATGATCGGCGAAAAAGCCTCGGATTCCATATTAGGTCGCGATCCGCTACCAGCTTCAAATGCACCTTTTTATCAAGCTGAAGCATGGGAAACACGCCAACGCTAAGCACGATAAAAACAAAATTGGTACTTTAGAATCGATATAAAGTACTGATATATAAGGATTTTTTCTTTTCTTTCGACAAGATATACGTTAAAAGACCCTTCTTAGCAGCGCCGCCTTGAACGTCGTGATGCAGAAGGAAAATATGATGCTCATTGAAATCTCTTGGGGTATTTTTGCCCAATCGATCTCTATTTTATTGCGCGAAGGTCTTGAGGCTCTCCTCGTTTTAGCAGCCTTGGTCGCCTATCTCAAAAAATCTGGGGCTGCTTCACGGGTTTGGGCCGTATTTACAGGGGCAGCCACCGGGGTTGCCTTGAGTGTTTTAGCTGCGATCATTTTGGAACTTTTTTTTGAAGGCGAAGACAATATTTTGCAAGGTGCCAGTTTTTTGGTCGCGGCCGGCTTAATGATCTACGTCAGCGGGTGGCTTTTTGTGCGGCAAAATCCACGCGCTTGGCAATCTTATCTTCGTCACCATGCGGAACAGGCTTTAATTTCTTCTAATGTAATCTGGGCGATCGGCCTATTATCCTGCCTATCGGTGTTGCGCGAAGGAGCTGAAACTGCATTATTCTATCACGCCCTAGCCCGCTCGGAAAATGGCTGGTCAATTTCGATTTTTTTCGGAATCGGGTCGGCTGTTATGATGCTCGGTACGCTGTTTGCGATTATGCAGGCTGTTTCAATACGAGTTCCTTTGCGCCCACTCTTTGTGGTTACCTCCGCGTTTTTATTGGCAATGGCCCTCAAATTTATCGGCAATGGTTTAGCCGAGCTTCAGGAAATTGAGGTTGTGCCCCGTAATGTTACTCAACTTCCGGAATGGTGGACTGTGATTGGCCTCAATCCGAGCTGGGAAGCTTTGATCGCGCAAACTTTGGTATTGATAAGTGTTCTTATAACCTTTTCGATCTTCCATCGTCGGTCGGACCCTAAAGTTTCCTAACGAGATAAGAACTATACGATCCGCGGCGTTAATCGACCCATCTCGGCAAGCCAATCGCGTACGGTGAGATCGTCCTGCCCTAAGTCACCTGCCCATACAATGCAGAATTCAACACCTGTGTTCCAATATTCCCGAACGGGGCGGACAAGGGCGCCGGTATCAACCAGACGTCCCAACAAATGATGCCACCCTATCGCCAAACCCTGCCCCTCCAAGACGGCTTGGATCACGAGCGTATAATCATTCATCCGCAAGCCACCATGGGCGGGAGGAAATTGCATGCCTAAAGCCGTACCCAGCTCGCGCCAGGTTGGACAGGGACGGAATGGCTCCTCGAGATGGATAAAGGTAGCCTGAGCAAGGGCATCGACTGAAATTGGACCGCCCTTTGCGTTAATTCCCTCTAAATAAGCCTTGGAACACACCGGATAGATGATTTCCGGTGCCAATAATTGCCGTTCATAATGCGGGAGAATGCCGGAACCATACCGTACCCCCAGCGATATGGCTTCCGATTGGATATCAATATCGCGGTCGGTCGTTTGCACGCGCAGATCAATCTCCGGGAAGCGCGACCTGAAGTCAGCAAGCCTTGGCAGAAGCCAAAAGCTCGCAAGCGCCGTTGAGACCGAAAGGGTAACCTGCCGGGATGCCTGATGGTTACGCGCCGTTTTGATGGATTGCCGGATGTGCGAAAGCCCAACGCTGACATCGGTAAAAAATCGCTGTCCAATCTCTGTCAACCGGATCTGGCGGTGGTGTCGTTGGAACAGCGGTGCCCCAATAATCCCCTCCAAATTTTTTACCGCGTAACTGATCGCCGCTTGGGTCATTCGCAATTCTTTCGCAGCCCGCGTGAAGCTACCAAGCCTTGCGGCAGCCTCAAAGGCTTCGAGTGAAGCTGCCGACGGCAGGGGTTCTTGTCGATTTTGCATAAAAAAAACTTATGCCATTGATAAGGCGATTACAAGATTACAAGTGGTTCTAGGCATTGCAATATCAGCTAAATAATAGCGACGGGGAGTGAGCGGCCATGAGTTTAGAAGAATCGACTAGTGTTAAACGGAGTCGTTCCGGTGGCCGTGATGGTCGCCAACGCGGTCGCTCTGGCCCATCAGCCCCAGCCTATATTACCCGCGTCATCCCACCCTATGAGCTGGTTTCTGAAGCTGGCCTTGTGGCGCTCGAAAGCGAAGCGGACCGGATTTTGGAAGAAATCGGCTTCGAGATCCGGGGCGACGCCGAAGCGCTAGCGTTATTCAAGGTGGCTGGCGCGGATGTGAAGGGAGAGCGGATTATTTTTCCTCGCGGGCTGGTGCGTTCAATTATTCAGGCAACGACGCCGCGCGAATTCACCCAACATGCGAGAAACCCCGCGCACAATGTCGTGATTGGTGGCAAAAACACAGTCTTCTCGCCTGCCTATGGTTCACCTTTTGTGACAGACATCGATAAAGGTCGTCGCTATGGCACGATTGAGGATTTTCAGAATTTTATCAAACTCGCTTATTCAACGCCCTATTTGCATCACTCGGGCGGCACAGTATGCGAACCTGTTGATCTACCGGTAAACAAGCGCCATCTTGAGATGGTCTATTCGCATATCAAATATTCCGACAAAGCCTTTATGGGATCGGTAACAACAGCACCGCGTGCAGCGGAGTCAATCGAGCTTTGCCGCGTGTTGTTTGGGGCAGATTTTGTTGATCAAAATTGCGTGATTTTGGGAAATGTGAATACCAATTCGCCGCTCGTGCTCGATGGTGAAGCCAGCCGTGTGATCCGTACCTATGCGGCGGCCAATCAGGCTGCAGTTTGTGTACCCTTTATTCTCGGCGGTGCTATGGGTCCTGTGACAACCGCCGGAGCCTTGGCACAATGCTTTGCGGAAGCGATGGTTTGCGTGGCGCTCACGCAGTTGGAGCGCCCCGGTGCGCCCGCTATTCTGGGCAATTTCCTTTCGTCGATGTCGCTTAAAACTGGTGCGCCTACCTTTGGCACGCCCGAGCCCGCCTTAGGCTATTTTGCGATTGGCCAATTGGCGCGACGATTGGGAGTGCCGTTACGGTGTGGTGGCAATCTTTGCGCGTCAAAAATTCCGGATGCGCAGGCCGCTTATGAGAGTGCCAATTCAATGTGGCCCGCGTTTTTGTGTGGCGCTAATTTTATTCTGCACGCGGCAGGCTGGGCAGAAGGCGCGCTATCGATGTCATATGAAAAATTCATCATGGACACCGAGCAATGCGGCGCCTTTCACGTGATCGGCGGTGGACTGCCAACGGATGAAAATGCATTGGCCCACGACGCCTTTCTCGAAGTGGAGCCTGGCAAGCATTTCTTAGGCTCAGCCCATACGATGCGAAATTACGAAACAGCGTTTTTTGATTTCGAAACAAGCGACAATAATTCGTTCGAGCAATGGCAAGACGAAGGGTCGCTTGATATTCAGGTACGCGCCAATCGCAAATGGAAAAAAATCCTGGCCGATTATGTGCCGCCTGCCCTCGATGAAGCCAAGGATGAGGAATTGCGCGCGCTGATTGATGCAAAAAAGGCTGCCGTACCGGATGCATGGTATTGAGGTTTAAGATGACCAAAACAGCCTTCTCGACTGATCCTCTTCTGCAACCCTTCACGCTTAAACATCTGACGCTCAAAAACCGGTTCATGTCGACCGCACATGAGCCATCGTATACCGATGACGGTATGCCAAAAGAGCGCTATCGGCTCTATCATGAGGAAAAAGCCAAGGGTGGCATAGCTTTGACGATGATCGGCGGCTCCTCCGTTGTATCACAAGATAGCCCGCAGGCCTTTGGTAATATCGAACTTTTCCGCGACGAAGTGGTACCGCATCTCAAAGCGCTCACCGATGCTGTCCATTCTCACGGCACGGCGGTGATGATTCAGATCACCCATTTAGGTCGTCGTACCAGTTGGAATAAAAAGGAATGGATGCCTGTTTTGGCGCCTTCGGCGGTGCGCGAGCAAGCACATCGCGCCTTTCCAAAAATTATCGAAGATTGGGATATTGAACGCATCATTCGTGATTATGCGGATGCCGCCGAGCGCTGCAAAGTAGGCGGCATGGATGGCATCGAATTTGAAATGTATGGTCATCTGGTTGATCAATTTTGGTCGCCTGCAACAAACAAACGAGACGATGATTATGGCGGCATTTTGGAAAATCGAACGCGCTTTGCACGCGAGGTACTGGATGCGGTCAGAAAGCGCGTTGGGCCCGATTTTATTCTCGGTTCTCGTTTGGTGTGTGATGAAGACTGGGAGCTTGGCCTAACGCGCGACGAGGGCGTTGCGATAACAAAGCGACTTCTTGCGACGGGCCAACTTGATTTCTTGAATATTATCAAAGGCCACATCGATACGGACGAGGCACTTTCACATGTAATTCCGGGGATGGGGACGCCTTCTGCTCCCAGCCTGGATTTCGCCGGCGAGATTAGAGAAACGACAAAATTCCCTGTCTTTCACGCCGCCCGCATTCAAGACGTCGCCACGGCGAGGCACGCCGTCGCGACGGGTAAGCTCGATATGGTGGGCATGACGCGGGCACATATGGCCGATCCCCATATCGCAAAAAAGGTGATGGAAGGACGCGAGCAGGAAATCCGTCCCTGTGTCGGCGCGGGCTATTGCATCGACCGGATTTATTTTGGTGGCGAGGCACTGTGCATCCATAATGCTGCGACTGGCCGAGAAGCGACGATGCCACATGTCGTTTTAAAAAGCGCGGCGCCTGCAAAACATATCGTTGTCGTCGGCGCGGGACCGGCTGGGCTCGAAGCGGCACGGGTTGCCTCAGCCCGAGGCCATATAGTTACGGTGTTGGAAGCAGCCGACAAGGCGGGCGGGCAAGTGCTTGTAACGGCTGGCTTAAAACGCCGTCGCGAGATTATGGGGATCATTGATTGGCGCATGGCGGAGTGCGAACGGCAGGGCGTTAATTTCCGCTTTAATACCTATGCCGAAGTGGACGATGTCTTAGCCCTTCAGGCTGATAGTGTGATTATTGCTACTGGCGGCCTGCCAAACACCTCGTTTCTGACATCGGGTGAGGATCTCGTCACGACGACGTGGGATATTCTATCCGGCTCTGCAAAGCCCGGCGAGAATGTTCTGCTTTATGATGACAACGGCAATCATCCGGGCTTCACGGCGGCAGAGTTTTTGGCCGGGGCGGGATCAAAACTCGAAATCGCCACGCCCGAGCGTACGCTGGCACCTGAAGTCGGCGGAACCAATTATCCGATTTATTTCAAGGCTTTACATAAGGCAAATGCTACGATTAGCCTCAATCTGCGGCTTGAAGGCGTACGTCGTGATGGCAATACACTGGTTGCCACACTTTTGAATGATTACGACCGCTCGCGGGTCGAGCGTCGGGTTGATCAGGTTGTCGTCGAGCACGGCACATTAGCCAATGAAGAGCTTTATTATGCGCTAAAACCTATGGCGCGAAATGGCGGCGAAGTGGATTATCGGGCACTGGAAGCAGGTAAGCCGCAAACGGTCACGCGCCATCCGGAAGGGGCATTTACGCTATTTAGAATCGGTGATGCAGTGGCGTCTCGGAATATTCACGCGGCCATTTATGATGCTCTCAGGCTAGTTAAAGATATATAGTTCAATAAATCGACATCCCCCCAAAGACTGACGCCAAACCGATTGAAAGCGCGGCGTCGTCCCGCTACCAATAGGGAGATAGTGGGAGGGAACGGCGATGGTGTCTGCAATCTATGATCGTGATCTGGATAAGAACCGGGCGAATTATCGCCCTCTGACTCCCACCGCCTTTTTAGAGCGCACGGCCGATGTTTTCCCCGATCATGTCGCCATCATTCACGGCCCGATGCGCCGGACCTATCGTGCGTTTCATCAGCGCTCAAAAAGACTCGCCTCGGCATTAGCCAAGCGCGGCATTGATCGTGGGGATACGGTGGCGGTTCTGCTCGCCAACACGCCTGCGATGCTCGAATGCCATTACGGCGTGCCGATGACGGGCGCGGTGCTCAACACGCTCAACACACGATTAGATGCCACCATTCTGGCCTTTTCGTTGGATCATGGCGAAGCGAAGATTGTGATTGTGGATCGCGAGTTTTCAAAGGTAATGAAAGAGGCCTTGGCGCAATGCCAAGCCAAGCCGCTCGTGATTGATTATGACGATCCCGAATTTACCGGTGCAGGCGAACGCATCGGCTCGCTCGAATATGAGGATTTTCTCATTGAGGGCAGCGAGGATTATGTCCGCGCAGCGCCCGATGACGAATGGGACGCGATCTCGCTCAATTATACGTCCGGCACGACGGGTAATCCTAAAGGTGTCGTCTATCACCATCGCGGTGCGTATTTGCTGGCGCAGGGCAATGTGCTGACCTGCAATATGGGCAAGCACCCTGTCTATCTCTGGACGCTGCCGATGTTTCATTGCAATGGCTGGTGTTTTCCTTGGTCCATTTCGGTGGCCGCAGGAACGCATGTCTGCTTACGCCAAGTGCGCGCCAAGCTGATGTATGACGCGATTGCCGAGCACAAGGTTACGCATCTGTGCGGCGCGCCGATTGTGATGTCGACGCTGCTCAACGCACCTGACGAGGAGAAAAAGCCACTTCCTCATGTGGTAGAATTTTTCACCGCCGCCGCCCCGCCTCCCGCTGCGGTGCTAGGCGCGATGAAGGTTGCAGGCTTCAACGTCACCCATCTCTATGGCCTCACCGAAACCTACGGTCCGGCGGTTGTAAATGATTGGCAATCGGATTGGGATGCGCTTGAGCCTGTTGCCCAAGCCGCCAAAAAGTCACGCCAAGGCGTACGTTATACCGCGCTCGAAGATCTCGACATCATCGACCCCCAAACCATGCTGCCCGTGCCGAAAGATGGCGAGACGATGGGCGAAGCCATGTTTGCCGGCAATGTGGTGATGAAGGGCTATCTCAAAAACAAAAAGGCTACCGATGAAGCCTTTGCCGGTGGCTGGTTCCATTCCGGCGATCTCGGCGTGCGCCATCCGGATGGCTATATCCAGCTGAAAGACCGCTCAAAGGATATCATTATTTCAGGTGGCGAGAATATCTCGTCGATTGAAGTGGAAGATGCGCTGTTCAAGCATCCCGCCGTTCAAGCCGCCGCCGTCGTGGCGCGTGCGGATGATAAATGGGGCGAAACACCCTGCGCGTTTGTTGAATTAAAACCCGGCAAAACCGCGACCGCTGAGGAGCTTATGGCCTGGTGCCGCACCCATCTGGCCGGCTTTAAATGCCCACGTACCATTGTGTTTGAAGAACTGCCAAAGACATCGACGGGGAAAATTCAGAAATTCGTGCTGCGGGATCGCGTGAAGGCGATGTAGATTTCTTCATCTGTTATGGCGAAGTGCTAGTGAATTAATCCGCTACCCTCATTGCGAGCGAACGCGAAGCAACCCAGATAGCGGAATGGCGAAATGCGCGATGTTGACAATGCGTTTTTTCTTTCACCATCAACTGGGTTGCTTCGCGTTCGCTCGCAATGACGGGCGTTGGTTTTTTTGTGTTTGCTTTGCTCTCGCTTCCCAATGACGGTAAAAAAATTACTCGCCCGCCGCGCCTAACCTTTTAGCGATCTCTTCAATCCGCGCTGCGGCGCTGACAATGGCCAGTGCGATTTCACTCTCGGTCTTATTGTTGGATTGTTCAATAATAGCGCGATCCTCTTTGAGGTGCTCGAGATCCGCTGTGATCGCTGCCAGCCGCGTTTTGATCTCTTCGCGCTCGTCCATAAAGGTAATCGCGGCCATAACGGTCAGCCTGCTATCGCCGATTTCGCCGAAAGCCGATCGCATCTCGTTGATTTTTTTATCCAATTCAGCAGCCAGCCGAATAAGATGCGCTTCTTGCCCGTCATTGCAGGCAATGCGATAGATTTTTTCGGCGACGGTGACGGTTACCTGTCCCATATCAGCCCCTATTCCCGCTGCCCGAGATCGCCAAGGACCTCGCGCACCAATGACGTAGCACGGTCCACCCGACGGCCAAGTTCACCAGTGACCGCATCAAGACGAGCGGCTTTGGCCATGGCGGCATCAAGATCAAGCGCGATTTGCGCCCGATCATCCTGCATCACGGCCAATTCCTTTTTAAGCGTTTCGGCAGAGCGATCGTCTTGGGCGCGGCGCGCGACAACGCCCTCGAGCGCGGCAACCGCGTTCCTGAGTTGGCCTAAAGCCTGCGTAATGGCTGGAGAAACCGCCTTCGCCATATCCTCGCTTCACACTTTCACCAAAAAGCTCTGAAAATCAGCACGTACCGAAATCATACAGCTAATTCAGCGCACTTGCAGCAAGACCTTAGGTGAAAAGTGAACAGCGCGTCAATTGTGGGAAAAGCCCTGCTAACAGGGCATTTCACTCAATAGGCCGCATCCGGCATCGAAGCCTTCTTGCGTTCGATATACTCGCGCAAGGCTTCATCGACACCCGGATCAATGGCTGGAGCCTCATATTCCGAGAGCATCCGCTTCCAAATCACGTTGGCCCGCTGCGAATGGTCCTTGCGGCCTTCCGCATCCCATTGCTCGAAGGAATTATTATCCGCCACGGGCGAACGGTAGAATGCGTTCTCGAAATTCGCCTGCGTATGGGCGGATCCCAAGAAATGCCCGCCGGGAGGCACTTCACGGAACGCATCCATGGCTTGGCCGTTTTCCGACATGTCGATGCCCTTGGCGAGGACATGCATGGCACCTAACTGGTCCATATCCATGATCAGCTTTTCATAGGAAGAGGCCAAGCCACCTTCCATCCAGCCCGCTGAATGGAGCACGAAATTGGTGCCCGCGAGCAAGGTCGGCATCAACGTATTGGCGCTCTCATAGGCCGCTTGCGCGTCCGGAAGCTTGGAGGCGCAGAGCGAACCGCCGGTGCGGAATGGCATTTTCATGCGGCGGGCAAGCTGGGCAGCGCCGAAAATAGCGAGTGAGCCTTCCGGCGTGCCGAAGGTCGGAGCGCCCGATTGCATCGATAGCGTTGAAACAAAGGTGCCGAAAATCACCGGCGCACCGGGGCGAATGAGCTGCACAAAGGACGTGCCGGCCCAAACTTCAGCCAACACCTGCGTCAACGTACCGGCAATCGTCACCGGGCTCATGGCGCCTGAGAGAATAAACGGCGTGATGATGCAGGCCTGATTGTTGCGGGCATAGACTTCGGCTGCGCCCAACATCGTATTGTCCCACACCATCGGGGAATTGGCGTTAATCAGCGAGGTGCAAACCGTATTGTTTTCTAAAAAGTCCTCACCGAAGAGGATTTTCGACATGTTGACCGTGTCTTGCGCACGATCCGGATGGGTGACGG
Organism: uncultured Hyphomicrobiales bacterium; assembly: GCA_903900975.1. Taxonomy (GTDB): domain Bacteria; phylum Pseudomonadota; class Alphaproteobacteria; order Rhizobiales; family Beijerinckiaceae; genus CAIUPE01. The sequence continues at coordinate 11,349 of CAIUPE010000133.1, forward strand.
AGCCCATATAGGCTTTGTCGGAATAGCGCATATGCGCGTAAACCATCTCGAGATGGCGCTTATTGACCGGCAAATCGACCGGTTCGCAGACGGTGCCGCCCGAATGATGCATATTCGGCGACATATAGGCGAGCTTCACGAAGTTCTGGAAATCCTCGATCGTGCCATAGCGGCGACCTTTATCGAGGTCATGCACGAAGGGCGAGCCATAAACCGGCGCGAAAACCGTGTTCTTGCCGCCAATCTGCACATTACGCGCCGAATTACGCGCGTGCTGGGTATATTCGGAGGGCACGGTTGAAATCAGCTTTTTGGCCAATCCGCGCGGAAAGCGCACGCGCTCGCCTTGAATATCGCAGCCTGCGTCTTTCAACAGCTTCAACGCGCTCGGATAATCGCGAAACTCGATGCCAATCTCCTCGAGCAGCGTTTCCGCATTATGCTCGATGATCTGCATCGCTTCCTCGGAGAGAAACTCGACCAGCGGGCTATTGCGCGTAATATAAGGAATGGAGAGGCCGCCGCGTGTGGCGCGGGCCGAACGGCGCGCTTCGCGGCCACGGCGTTCATGGTGTACTTCTGGAAGTGTGTCGTTCATTGCCAATCCCCCAACCGGACGCGCTTTCACGTCAGTAAGCCTGTGCGTCCTTTTTATCCTCCGGACGACAGCGTGACTGCTTTAATCGCGTCATTTCTTGCCGAAGACCGTCACCGAGGTGAATGTCATTCATTTGAGACATGAGCTAATCCGATTTTTGTGTTCCACACCCCAAGGTGACGCGGGCGGAACATCGGGCGTCGAAATGCCGGTAGCACAAAGTCCGCCGATCCGTGACTTTGCATCCAACAACAGGTGGCCTTAAATGGCTACGGTCCCTTTATTTTGCCAGCAGGAGCGCTTAGCCATGAAATCTACAGCACGGGTCGTTGTCATTGGCGGAGGCGTGGTCGGCGTCGGAACGCTCTATCATCTGGCCAAAAAAGGCTGGACCGATGTAGCCCTGATTGAACGCAAGGAGCTAACCTCCGGTTCCACTTGGCACGCTGCTGGCCTGCTGCCCCTCTTTAATATGAGCTATTCGGTTGGCCAGTTGCATAAATATTCGGTCAATCTCTATAGCAGCCTTGAGGCCGAGACCGGACAATCGGTCGGCTTCAAGAAAGTTTCCAATATCCGCCTCGCCCGCACCAAGGACCGGTGGGACGAGTTTATGTATTATGCGGGCGTGGCTGAAACCATTGGCGTCAAGGTCAACCAGTTAACCCCCGCTCAGGTCAAGGAAATCTGGCCGCTGTGCGAAACGGATGGCCTTTTGGGCGCAATCCAGCATCCGGATGATGGCTATATCCAGCCTGCGGATCTGACGCAGGCTTTCGCCAAGGGCGCGCGCAACCGTGGGGCGGAGATTTACCGCAACACCACCGTCATCGCGATCGAGCGCACCAGCTCCGGCGAATGGCTGGTTAAAACCGACCAAGGCGACATCACCTGCGAGCATATTGTCTCGGCTTCCGGCAATTTTGCCCGCCAGACGGGCAAAATGCTCGGCATTGATATTCCGGTCATTCCTGTTGAGCATCAATATATCGTCACCGAGCCGCATCCTTTGGTGCAGGAGCGCCACCGTTTGGGCCTGCCTGAAATGGGCGTGCTGCGCGAAGCCGATTCGTCTTGGTATCTCCGTGAAGAAGCTGGCGGTTTCATTCTTGGCCCTTATGAGAAGGGCGCGCCGGTTTGCTATGTCGATGGTCCAGCCAAAGAGAGCGAATATGAGCTGTTCCAAGAAGACCTTGATCGTTTGGCCCCGCACATCGAAGCCGCCATTGCGCGCGTTCCTGCGTTCGGCGAAGTCGGCGTCAAGAAAGTCTATAATGGCGCGATTGCTTACACGCCGGACGGCAACCCAATTGTCGGCCCTGCTTGGGATCTGCCCAATGTCTGGCTGAACGAAGGCCACAGCTTCGGTATCACGGCTGCAGGCGGCGCTGGCTGGCAGCTCGCGGAATGGATCGTCGATGGCGAGTCGACCGTTGATATGATGGGCGTCGATCCACGCCGCTTCGGCCCTTATGCGGGTCGCGGCTATCTCAAAGAGAAAAACGAAGAGGCCTATGCCAACGTCTTCACGCCGCATTATCCGGATGAAGAACGCGTAGCCGCCCGCCCTTTGCGCCAGACGCCATGCTATGACCGCATGAAGGCGCTCGGCGCGGTATTCGGCTCCGTCTATGGCTGGGAACGGCCGAACTGGTTCGCCCCTCCCGGCTATGAAGTCTCGAAAGAAGAGCTCGACACGCCCGACGTGTTGACCAACGAGAACCACGCCCCGCCCGCCGAGGACGGCAAGATCAAGGAGAAGTGGAGCTTCCGTCGTTCGAACTATTTCCCGTTTGTCGGCGAAGAGTGCAAAGCAGTGTCGTCCGGCGTTGGGTTGCAGGACATGTCGGCTTTCGCCAAATGCTTGATCACGGGTCCGGGGGCACGCGAATGGCTCGATAGCATTCTGGCCAACCGCATTCCGAAGGCTCGTGGCCGTATCGCGCTCAGCCATCTTTTATCGAAGAACGGCGGCGTGCGGGCGGAATTCACGGTGTATGAGAACGCGCCAAACAGCTTCTATCTCGTCTCCGCTGGAGCGTTTGAGCGCCACGATCATGATACGTTGAAAAAGCTATTGCCGAAGGATGGCAGCGTCCGCTTTACGCCAATCACCACGGCCTATGGCGTGTTGGTGTTGGCGGGGCCAAAGTCCCGCGACGTGCTGCAATCCCTTACCGACGCCGACCTGTCGAACGCCGCTTTCCCGTGGCTGACCGGTCAGCGCATCTCGGTGGGTGCGGTGCAGTGCGACGTGCTGCGCGTCAACTTCATCGGCGAGCTGGGCTATGAGTTCCATCACCCGATTGAGATGCAGAACCATCTGTTCGATCTCTTGATGAAGGCCGGTGCGAAGTTTGGCATTCGTCCCTTCGGTATTCGTGCGATGACCTCGATGGCTTTGGAAAAGTCCTATCGTCTGGTCGGCCGCGAAATGTCGATCGAATATTCGGCCTTCGAATCGGGCCTTCAGCGCTTCGTACACCCCAACAAAGGCGACTTTATCGGCCGTGATGCGCTGGTTGCTTGGCAGCAAAAGGGCTTCAAAAACGCCTTCGTCACCATGGAAGTACACAATGTCGAAGATTGCGACGCCCGCGGATCGGAGGCCATTTTGAAAGATGGCAAGATTGTCGGACGCTGCACCTCGGGTGGCTTTGGCTGGCGTTGCAACAAATCCCTCGCTTTAGGCATGGTTGCACCTGAATTCTCGGCAATCGGAACCGAACTCGACGTGGTAATTCTTGGGAAGACTTTCCGGGCGACGGTTATTCCTGAATCGCCGTTTGATCCGGAAAATGAGCGGCTTCGGGCCTAACCGGTTCAAGCCTGTCGGAATTGGGGCAAGCGACGTCCCAAATCCGACAGATGGCTCGACGGAAGCGTTCTATTCGGGTAGTAACAGTTAAAAGATCGACTTTTAAAGGATGAAACGGCATGGCTGACGGCGATTTTGATCTCAACGCGCTCTCTGATGACGAACTCGTCGAACAGATGCATGATGATTTGTATGACGGTCTTGGCGAAGAAATCGTCGAGAGCGTCCACATCCTGTTGAACCGCAACTGGACCCCTTACGACATTCTGACCAAGGCGCTTGTCGAAGGCATGCGCATCGTCGGCGTCGATTTCCGCGATGGCATTCTGTTTGTTCCGGAAGTTCTGATGTCGGCCAATGCAATGAAAGCGGGCATGGTTCTGCTTCGTCCGCTTCTGGCCGAGACCGGCGCACCGAAGGTGGGCAAAATGGTCATCGGCACCGTGAAGGGCGACATTCACGACATCGGCAAAAACCTCGTCTGCATGATGATGGAAGGCGCTGGTTTCGAAGTGATCGATCTCGGCATCAACAATCCGGTCGAGAAATATCTTGAGGCGATTGAAGAGCACAAGCCTGACATTCTCGGCATGTCCGCCCTTCTCACCACGACAATGCCATACATGAAGGTCGTTATCGACACGCTCAAGGAAAAGGGCATGCGCAACGACTATCTCGTGCTCGTCGGCGGCGCACCGTTGAACGAAGCCTTTGCTGAAGCTGTGGGTGCAGACGCCTATTGCCGTGACGCAGCGGTGGCGGTTGAAACCGCCAAGGCGCTTTTGTCGCAGCGTACCATTCGCGCCTGATCGGAAGATCACCGCGCTGAACAGCACGATATGAGAGGGAGGACGCCTCATGGCCAGTGCCGTTAAGCCTCCCCTCAAAACCCTTGTCATCGCCTGCGGCGCTCTCGCGCATGAGCTTTTAGAGGCCAAGCGGTTAAACGGGCTCGATTATCTGGATGTGACCTGTCTACCCGCCATCTGGCACAACCACCCCGAAAAAATCCCTGAAGGCGTACGTAGTAAAATACGCCGCAACCGCAAGAAATATGACCGGATTTTATGCCTTTACGGCGATTGCGGCACGGGCGGCATGCTGGATAGGGTATTGGAAGAAGAAGGTGTCGAGCGGATCGAGGGCGATCACTGCTACGCATTCTATTCCAAACCGGGCGAATTCGATGCGTTGATGGAAGAGGAAATTGGTACTTTTTTCTTAACCGATTATCTCGTCCGCCATTTCGACCGGCTGATCATCCAAGGGCTAGGGATCGATCGCCACGCCCAACTCTTGGGGGTCTATTTCGGCAATTATAAACGCATCGTCTATCTGGCCCAAATGCCCGATGCAGCGCTCGAGAAAAAAGCGCGCTTGGCCGCCGAAAGGCTGGGTCTTGAATTTGAAATGCGGATCACCGGTCTTGGTGGTCTTCAAACCTTCGTCACCGGCAAAGGGCGTTCCCATGTCAGTGGCACTCCGCTTATTCCATCCATGATCGCTAGGAGCTGAAGTCACAATGGCCAATCTCACCATCGTCTATTGGCGCGATATTCCCGCGCAGGTCATCGTCAAGCAAGGCCGCACTGCCGCCAAGCGTGAATTGCCCGAGCGTTTTGTTACATCCATTGACGCCGCCGCCATGAAGGCCGGCGCGCGCGATACCGACAGCTATCTCGCCGATTGGCGCCGCGCGGATCCTGTGACCGTGGGCGATGATCTCGAAGCCGAAGCGCAAGCCTGGGCGGAAAAGCTTGAGGCAGATTATCCGCAAGACCGACTTGTCGCTTTGGCGAAAGCTGGTGGCTATGAGGAGGCAAAATAATGTCACGCGTTCCGTTTGCTTTTGAAGCCTCCACCAAACCCCCTCGCGATGGCGCTAAATTCGCACTCCGGTTTTGGGCGAACGCCCACTCGCGCGGCATGGAAAAAACCTATGCTGCATTGGAGAAATTTCTTCGCTTCGCTGCCCCATTGTTCAAAGCCATCGGCTATGAGCGGATGGAGAAGCCGATGGTGGCAATTGAGAAATCCATCAAGGGCGCTTTGTTTGATTGCCGCATGTGTGGCCAGTGCATTCTATCTTCAACCGGCATGTCCTGCCCGATGAACTGCCCGAAAAATCTGCGCAATGGACCGTGTGGCGGTGTTCGCGCCAATGGCAATTGCGAGGTCTATGCCGAAATGCCCTGCGTATGGGTGAAGGCATGGGAAGGCAGCAAGGCGATGGACGAAGGCAATAAAATTATGAATGTGCAACCCGCCATCGACCACCGCCTCAAAGGCCGCTCGTCTTGGCTGGCGGTTTCCCGTGGCGCGCATGAGTGAGATTGAAACCATGAATTCCCCCCTCATTCACCCGCATGATTTAGGCCCGACGCCCGCAGCCCCGCTGCCCGAATTGCCCGATCATTCCTCGCGCGGCCGGTTGGAGCGCGTTTTACGCCGTGGCGAATTTGCCGTCACCGCCGAATTGAACCCGCCCGATAGCGCCAATCCGGACGATGTCTATGAGCGCGTGGCGCATTTTGACGGTTGGGTCGATGGCATTAACGCCACCGACGGATCGGGTGCCAATTGCCACATGTCGAGCGTCGCGATCTGTGCGTTGCTGACACGCGTTGGCTATTCGCCGATCCTCCAGATTTCCTGCCGCGATTACAACCGTATCGCCATTCAGGGCAATGTGCTGGGCGCAGCAGCCCTTGGCGTTTGCAATGTATTGGCGTTGACGGGTGACGGCGTGCAGGGTGGTGATCATCCTGAAGCCAAGCCGGTATTTGATTTCGACTCGACCTCACTGCTCGCCACCATGAAGAAAATGCGGGATGAGCGCGCCTTTCTTTCATGCCGCAAGATCACTGATCCGCCTCGCCTCTTCTTGGGTGCAGCGGAGAACCCTTTCGCACCGCCTTATGATTGGCGTCCGCTGCGCTTGGCCAAAAAAATCGCGGCTGGCGCGCAATATTTCCAGACGCAATATTGCTACGATATTCCGTTGCTCAAAACCTTCATGCAGAAGGTCCGTGATATGGGCCTCGACAAGCAGGCCTATATTTTGATCGGCGTTGGTCCGCTACCATCGGCTAAGACCGCGAAATGGATGCGCTCCAATGTTGCGGGCGTGCATATTCCGGATTCGGTAATCAAGCGGCTCGAAGGCGCGGAGAACCAGAAGGCCGAGGGCATCAAGCTTTGCATTGATCTTATTCAGGAAATCCATGAAATGGCGGGCGTTGCTGGCGTGCATATCATGGCTTACCGGCAGGAAGAGAGCGTCGGGCATATTGTTAGCGAGTCGGGCATTTTGAAGGGGCGTCAGCCCTTCCGGCGTGCCTTTGCAACGGCTGCCGATAGCGAGATGCCGCCTTCCACTGTCGGAATGGGACAAGTGCTAACGCCTGCTTGACGTTATCAGACAACAGAAACAAGAATTCGTCGATTTTCTAGGGGAAAGCCATGACCGATACGGTACTCAGTTCGCATAAAAAGGAAGTCATCATCGGCTTCGAGCGCCGCTTCGTCATGATTGGCGAACGCATCAACCCGACGGGCCGTAAATTGCTGGCCGCTGAAATGGCTGCAGGCGATTACAGCCGCGTCATTGCGGATGCTTTGGCGCAGGTTGAAGCCGGCGCGCAGATGCTGGACGTCAATGCCGGTATTCCGCTCGCTGATGAGCCTGCCATTCTGGCCGAGGCCATTCGTCGCGTGCAAGAGGTTGTGGATGTGCCGCTTTCAATCGATAGCTCGATTGTGGCAGCGCTCGAAGCAGGCCTCGCCGTTTATAAAGGCAAGGCGCTGGTCAATTCGGTGACGGGCGAAGAAGATCGCCTCGAAACTGTCCTGCCGCTGGTCAAGAAATATGGCGCAGCCGTCGTTGCCATCTCGAACGACGAAACCGGCATTTCGGAAGATCCCGATGAGCGCTACAAAATCGCCAAGAAGATTGTCGAGCGCGCCGCCGATTATGGCATTCCGCGTTCCGACGTCGTTGTCGACCCACTGGTGATGCCGGTTGGCGCGTTGAACGATGCGGGTGCCAAGCTGATGCATCTGCTCCGCCGTTTGCGCGAAGAGCTGAAGGTCAACACCACCTGCGGCGCCTCGAACTTCTCGTTCGGCCTGCCGAACCGTCGTGGCTTGGCTGCGGCCTTCATGCCGATGGCGATTGGTGCGGGTATGACATCCGCCATCATGAACCCGCTTCACGCCGAAGACATTCAGGCCATTCTGGGTGCCGACGTGATGATGGGGCATGATCCGAATTGCGCATCCTGGATTCGTAAATTCCGCGAGCCTACGCCTGAAGGTCAGGATGCAGGCAATGATCGCCGTAACCGCGAAGGTCGTCGGAGGACGCGTGACTGATACCCACCGGATCGTCTTTACCCCATCGGGCAAGCGCGGCGACTTTGCCGATGGCACCTCTGTGCTTGAAGCAGCCCGCCAGCTTGGCGTCGATGTCGACAGTGTTTGCGGCGGCCGCGGTATTTGCGGACGCTGTCAAATTCTGGTGGCGGAAGGCGATTTTGCCAAACATGGCATTCAGTCGGCAGAAAGCCATCTGACCGAGTGGAATGCCGTTGAAGCCCGCTATACATCCAAGCGCGGCGAGCTTGGCCCGCATCGGCGTTTGGGTTGTCAGGCGCAGCTATGCGGCGATGTTGTCATCGACGTGCCACCTGAAAGTCAGGTGCATCGCCAAGTCGTGCGCAAAAAGGCCGAGACGCGGGCGATTACGCTTGAACCCGTTGTGCGCCTCTACTTTGTTGAAGTGGCCGAGCCCGATATTGATAGCCCGTCTTCCGATTTCACCCGCCTGATTGAGGCGCTGAAAACGCAGTGGAACATCGATGCCGGTATGCCCGATCTTGCTGTGTTGCGCGGCTTGCAAAAGACGCTGCGCAAGGGTGAATGGAAAGTTACCGTTGCGGTTCGTAAAGGCCATGACATTGTCGCGATCTATCCGGGCCTGATTGAGACGGCCTATGGCGTGGCGGTTGATATCGGCTCCACCACCATCGCAGCGCATCTTTCCGATCTCTATAATGGCGAGACGCTGGCCTCTGCTGGCCTGATGAACCCGCAGATCCGCTTCGGCGAAGATCTGATGAGCCGCGTCTCCTATGTGATGATGAATCCGGGTGGCGAAATCGAGATGACGGACGCGGTGCGTGCAGCACTCGATGACCTCATCGGCGAAGTCGTCCAAGAAGCGGGCATTACGCGCGAAGGTATCGTTGAGATGACAGTGGTCGGTAACCCGATCATGCATCATCTGTTCTTAGGGCTCGATCCGGTAGAGCTTGGCGGCGCACCATTCGCGCTGACGCTTGATAGAGGCCAAGATGTGAAGGCGCGCGAAGTGGGGCTTTCCATTGCTCCGGGCGCGTTTGTCTATCTGCTGCCTTGCATTGCAGGCCATGTCGGTGCCGATACCGCAGGCGTGGTGCTTTCCGAGGCACCCCATCTGAACGACGAAGTCACCCTTGTGGTTGATGTCGGCACCAACGCCGAAATCGTGCTTGGCAATAAGAAACGCTTGCTCGCTTGCTCGTCGCCAACAGGCCCTGCCTTTGAAGGCGCACAGCTCTCCTCCGGCCAACGCGCGGCACCCGGTGCAATTGAACGCGTGCGGATTGATCACGAAAGTTTGGAACCTAAATTCAAGATCATCGGTTCCGATCTCTGGTCGAATGAAGAAGGCTTCTGGGAAGAAGCCTCCAAGACCGGCGTCAACGGCATTTGCGGTTCAGGCATTATCGAGGCGATTGCCGAGATGTATCTTGCAGGCGTGATTACGCAGGACGGCGTGATCGATGGCGATTTGCAGGCGCGTACCCCGCGCATCGTCAATGAAGGCCGCACTTTTACCTATCTGTTGAACGATGGCGAACCCCGCATCACCATCACACGGGCCGATGTGCGCGCGATCCAGCTCGGCAAGGCGGCGCTTTATGCGGGCGTCAAGCTGCTGCTCGATCATTACGGTGTTGATCATGTTGATCGCATCACGCTGGCGGGTGCGTTTGGTAGCCATATCGACGTGAAATACGCGATGGTGCTGGGGCTGATCCCGGATTGCGATCTCACGAAAGTGGGATCGGCAGGGAATGCCGCAGGCACCGGCGCGCGCATTGCGCTGTTAAACGAAACCGCACGCGGCGAGATTGAAAGTGTGGTGGGCAAAATCGAAAAGATCGAAACCGCGATGGAGCCGAAATTCCAGACGCATTTCGTGAGCGCGATGGCGATCCCGAACAAGGTCGATTTCTTCTCCAACCTCGCCAAGGTCGTGACCTTGCCGCCGCCAAAAGTGCACGCCGAGCCTGTTGAAGGGGACGGTGGAAGTCGTAGGCGCAGAGGATGATCAGCGTCTTCGACCTTTTCAAAATCGGCATCGGCCCATCGAGCTCGCATACGGTTGGGCCGATGGTGGCAGCCCATCGGTTTGTGGCGCTGCTCAATGACACAATAGGCCTTGGCCGCGTTGGCCGCATCAAGACAGAATTGTTCGGCTCGCTCGCCTGGACGGCCAAAGGCCACGGCACCGAAACCGCGATCCTGCTCGGCTTATCGGGCTATCTGCCTGCCGAAGTCGACCCTGATCTCGTTGAAGAGATGATCGCCTCGATCACGCGCAATGGCTCGCTTGAACTGGGCGGCGTGCGCGCCATGCCCTTCACGCTGGAAGATGATCTGGTGCCTAACAAAAAAGAGCTGATGAAGCGGCACTCCAACGCGATGCGGTTTCAGGCCTTTAGCCCCGAAGGCGGACTAATTACCGAGAAGGCGTATTACTCCATTGGCGGCGGCTTTGTGGTCACCGACGAGGAAGAGGCATCAGGTGGCGCAGGCGGACCGGATCTGCCCTATAAATTCACACATGCAACGGAATTGCTTGAACTTTGCCGCACCACCGGCAAAACCATGGCTCAGTTGCAGCGTGACAATGAGCGCGTGACCAAGAGCGATGACGAGATCAATGCCAGCCTCGATAAAATCCGCGATGTGATGTTTGCATGCATTGATCGCGGTTGCCGCCAAGAAGGCATTTTGCCGGGTGGCTTAAAGGTCAAGCGGCGTGCCAAATCGATCCACGCCCAGCTTGAAGCCTCCAAAGGCGCCAATATTCGCCCCGCCCATGAGGTGATGGATTATATCAGCCTCTACGCCATTGCCGTGAACGAGGAAAACGCCGCAGGCGGGCGCGTCGTAACAGCGCCTACCAATGGTGCCGCAGGTATCATTCCCGCCGTGTTGCGCTATGCGAAAGAATTCTGCCCCGAATATTCCATCGACGCCGGACGCGATTATCTCTTAACCGCCGCAGCTGTCGGCTCGCTCATCAAGCAGAATGCGTCGATCTCGGGGGCCGAAGTTGGCTGTCAGGGCGAAGTGGGCTCGGCCTCGGCGATGGCCGCAGGCGGGCTATGCGCCTTGCTCGGTGGTACACCCGAGCAGATCGAGAACGCCGCCGAAATCGCGCTGGAACATCACCTCGGTATGACATGCGACCCGATTGGCGGCCTCGTGCAAATCCCCTGCATCGAGCGCAACGCCTTTGGTGCGAACAAGGCGATTGTGGCAGCCTCCCTCTCGCTGCGCGGCGATGGCACGCATCGCGTATCGCTCGATGAAGTGATCGAAACCATGCGCCAAACCGGCCTTGATATGCTGGTGAAATATAAAGAAACCGCGCAAGGCGGGTTAGCGGTGAATGTCGCGGATTGTTGAGGAAGTTAACGGACCGTGACGCTTCCGGACAGCGAGCCTCCCGGCTCGCATTTTTTTAAGAGCGAGCCGGGAGGCTCGCGGTCCGACGCAAACATTGCTAGCAATGCAAGCACCATGCTATCCTGATCTTCTGAAAAGGAGGGCATGATCATGGGAACATTGACCATCCGAAACATTGACGACGGCGTTAAGGAGCGGTTGCGCGTTCGCGCTGCGTCTCGCGGCCATTCCATGGAAGAAGAGGCGCGGGTTATTTTATCGCAAGCCATGGGCGGCGTCTCGGGCGAAGCGCTTTGGACCCTGTCGCGGCACTTATTTGCTGGCGAAAGCGGGGTTGAATTAGCGCAGGCCACGCGTGCCAACGACCGACCATCGCCCGATTTTTCAAATCGTTAGCAACCATGATCGTTCTTGATACGAACGTGCTTGCAGAATTGATGAGGCCACACCCCGATGAAAAGGTTCGGACGTGGCTGTTGTCGATTGGTAACGAACGTCTCGCCATCACGGCGATCACCGTTTCTGAGATCGAATTTGGGCTGCAACGTCTGCCGGACGGAATAAGGCAGCACGACCTTCGGCAGCACTTTGCGACGCTTGTATCTGGACTGAAGGTATTGCCCTTAGACGAAAGCGCCGCTGCCTTTGCTGGAGCGTTTCGGGCACAGCGCGAAAAGATGGGGTTACCGACGACACCATCAGATATGATGATTGCGGGCATCGTCATGCAGGTCGGCGGTTTACTTGCTACCCGTAATACCCGTGATTTCAAGCATTTGCCGATAGAGCTTAGGTATCCATGGGCAATATCGTAGCTAGTTTGGTCGTGAAGGTCGCGGATTGCTAACCACCCGTCATCTACCATGTTGATTGAAGATTCAATTCTTTCAATCGTGCATTTGCAATGACGGAATTTAGTGGTCAAAACTAAACGGCGACACTCCCCGCACACTCTCATCCACCCGCAATTTCCGCGTCATCGGCGGGGCGGCGCGTTGGGCGCAATTGTCTCTTTCGCACAGCCTACAATTCACCCCGATGGGCGTAGCAGCCGCGTGTTTCAAATCGAATTTCCGCGCATAAACTAGCCTGTTTGCATATTTAAACTCGCAGCCTAAGCCGATCGCGAATTGTCCCTCTGCCCCGCCATAGGCAGATGCCGCGCGGCGCACGGTGCGAGCTACCGAGAACCATCTTCCGCCATCGGGTAATTCGACGATCTCGGTCATGAAGGCGCCGGGGCTGGAGAAGGTTTCGTGCAGGCTCCATAAAGGGCAGGTTCCGCCAAAGCGTGAGAAGGGGAAATTGCCTGCCGCAAAGCGCTTCGAGACATTGCCTGCCGTATCGATCCGAATGAGAAAAAACGGCACGCCGCGCGCATTTTGCCGGTTGAGCGTGGTTAAGCGATGCGCCACCTGCTCGAAACTGGCCTGAAAGCGCGCGCCTAACACATCGATATCATAGGAAAGCGCTTCCGCCGCATCGAGAAAGCGCTGATAGGGCATCATCAAGGCGGCGGCCGCATAATTGGCGAGGCTGATGCGTAACAGCGATTTGGCAGGCCCCGTTTCGGGCTCGATCCGGTTGGCAATCGTATCAATGGTTTCGCGCCATTCGATCAAAGCGAGCTGATAGGCGGCTTGAAAGGTCCGTCCCGAGGCATCGACCAGTTCCGAGATCATCAGGCGGCGGCGGTGATGATCGAACCGCCGCAGCGAGCCCGGCATCACATCAACGGGCAGAATTTGCACACGAATGCCATGCGTATCCTTCAACCGCGCAGTAAGCGCCGATAAAAGATCGCCGCCCGATTTAGCGAGCTCCTCCGCTAGCGCCTCGGCTTGCGCTTCCAATTCCGGGAAATGATTGGCCGCGGATTGAATGAGATCGCGCACGCGGTCCACCGGATGATTGGCTGATGTCCCTTCGCCGCGGTCACCATCCAGCGCCTCATTAATACCCGCACCACCCTCTTTCAGATCGAGATAGGCGGCATACAGCCGCTGAACCGCTTCGGCGATGGAGGGCGCAAGGCTTGTGAGTTCGCGAAGCTCGTCTTTCGCAACCGGCTGGCTGCGAAACAGCGGATCGGTGAACACCTCATCGAGCTCACCTTGCAGCCGCGCCTCTTCCTCGCGGGCAAAAGAGCGCGGATCGACATTGAAGGCTTCTGCCATCCGGATCAGCACCTGAGCGGTGACGGGGCGTTGGTTGCGCTCCATCAGGTTGAGATAGCTCGCCGAAATGCCAAGCTCGCTCGCCATGCCCGATTGCGAAAGCCCCAACTCACGGCGAAGCCTGCGCACCCGCGCACCGGCTAAAATCTTGCGTCCCGCCTCGGCCATGATGATCTCCTTCGGGTAAATCATACAAAAATTTACATTGTTACAGATTTACAATTGTCACTTTTAAACTGCACGACCTTTCGCGTCAATTGTCCGTCTGGTGCAGTGCAATATCCTTGTCCTATAGTCGTTTCAAGGCCGAATGAGGTTGTGACACCGTCATCCTTACCCGGCATCTACATTTGTAAAGACCTGTCACATTCGACACCAACCTGACTGGAGACTGCTATGACCAAGACCACTTTCGCCGATCTCGTGCCGAATACTCCGAAGGGCCGTTTCGATGGCATTAACCGCCCCTATTCGCCGGAAGAGGTTGTTCGTCTGCGCGGTTCGTTCCCGATTGCCCAAACGCTCGCCGAGCGGGGTGCCAACAAATTGTGGGAGCTGTTGAAGAGCGAGGACTATATCAACGCACTCGGTGCGGTGACCGGCAACCAGGCCATGCAGATGGCGCGCGCGGGCTTGAAAGCCATCTATCTTTCCGGCTGGCAGGTGGCGGCGGATGCCAACACGGCGGGTGCGATGTATCCGGATCAGTCGCTTTATCCCGCGAATGCAGGGCCTGAACTTTGCCGCCGCATCAACCACACCTTGAAGCGTGCCGATGAAATCGAGCACTCGGAAGGCGGCGCCAAGCGCGATTGGTTCGTGCCGATTGTGGCCGATGCCGAGGCTGGCTTTGGCGGCCCGCTGAACTCCTACGAGATCATGAAGGCCTATATTGAGGCCGGCGCGGCTGGCGTGCATTTTGAGGATCAGCTGGCCTCTGAAAAGAAATGCGGCCATCTCGGCGGCAAGGTTTTAATCCCCACCGCAGCCCATGAGCGCAACCTTGTGGCCGCCCGCTTGGCCGCCGATGTGATGGGCGTGTCCACCATCACGGTTGCGCGCACGGATGCCGAATCGGCCAAGCTGATTACCTCCGATGTCGATGAGCGCGATCGGCCTTTCATCGAGGAAAACAGCCGCACGCCGGAAGGTTTTTATCGGTTGAAGGATGGCACAGGGCTTGACCATTGCATCTCGCGCGGTCTGGCGTTTGCCGACATCGCTGATCTGATCTGGTGGGAAACCTCGCATCCGGATTTGGCGGACGCGAAGAAATTCGCCGAAGCGTTGCAGAAGAAGCACCCGGGCAAGATGATGGCCTATAATTGCTCGCCGAGCTTCAACTGGAAGGCGAAACTCGACGAGGCCACGATTGCCAAGTTCCAGCGCGAACTCGGCGCGATGGGCTATAAATTCCAGTTCGTCACACTGGCTGGCTTCCATGCGCTTAACCACGGCATGTTCGAATTGGCGCTCGGCTATAAAGATCGCGGCATGGCGGCCTATTCCGAGCTGCAACAGGCGGAATTTGCCTCAGAAGCGCAAGGCTACACCGCAACCCGCCATCAGCGCGAAGTCGGCACCGGCTATTTTGATCGGGTCGCCACCACGATCTCGTCCGGCCAATCATCGACCACCGCCATGGGTGAATCGACTGAGAGCGCGCAGTTCCAAAAACACGCGGCTGAGTAAATGAAGTGAAGGGGGTGCGAGGGTAAATAATCTTAATCATCATTGCGAGCGTGAGCGAAGCAACCCAGATGACGATGCAAAATATGGCACCCTTGCACCACAACACCCTTCGCCACTTCTCAGCTGGATTGCTTCACTGACGTTCGCAAGGACGGTTGAGGGATTAGGCTCTGACGATACACCCGCACTCACCTATTTAAGGAGACACAAATGACCAGAACCCACGTCAAAGAACGCACCGAAGAACTCACCAGCGAAATGGATGAAGCCCAGAAAAGCGCCATCCGTATCCTCGCCAATGATCTGCACCGGCTCAATCAAGCGGTGATGAAAGCTGTCGAAACCGGCCTGTCGGTTGAGTTGCAACGCACCGCGCGCCACCATTCGGATGGCGGCTACTGGGGTGATTTGCTGATGCCGATTATTGTGAAACAAAAATCGGCTTGAAATAAGAATAGGTGGGAGGCTACGGCTCGGACCGCGAGCCTCCCGGCTCGCATTCTTAAGCGCTACCCAAGAGGCGCGCGGTCCGTTTTTTTCATCTCATACCAATTCGCGGAGCACCTGATCATCCCATTCGCGCACGAGGTGCGAAACGCCGTTCTCGAACACTTCCGTTCTCGCTTTGACGTGAAAATCGGTGAGGGTTGAGGTCATTTCCAGCCGCGTTTCGGAGCGGGTCATCCAGCCTTCGCGGCCCATCTCGTAAGCTTGCGTGATGACATAGCGGGCGCAGAGCGGATCATCCGTTGAGATCGTCAATTCGCGGTTGAGATCATGTCGAAGCGACGTGCCCGTTTCGTCAAAGCGTAATACGCCTTCGCCGAACACGCCGCCTTCGCCTACCGTGCGATAGGTCGCGCTGCCATTGAATAAATCGAGTTCGACGGTGCGTTCCGCATGGCCTTTGCGCAACAGAGTGGTCGGCGCGCGTGGGGCGCTTAAGGCTGGCTCGAAATGGACCTTGGCATCCTCCGGCGACATGGGTCGAACCGGTAGCGTTAGCGCCGACGCACCAGTGCGAAGCGTCAGCGTGGCGGCTTCCGGCGATGGCCAGATCAGTGGCCAATAGGCTGACGAGAGGGCGAGCCGGATTTTACTGCCCTTTTTAAACACATGGCCGCAGGCATTCAGCGTCAGCGTGACCTTATAAAAATGCCCGGGCTTTAAGGCTTCCGGATGTTCATGCGAGTCGCGATGCGTGAGGTTCAACACGGCATAGGACACGCGATGCGATGCACCGTCCGCCCGCACATGGCAGAGCCGCGCGGCGATCTGCGCAATCGGCTTATCGGATGCGATCTCGAAACTGAATTCGGGCGCTCCCAGAACCGCCATATCCTCGTCGAGCGGTGCCGTGTCAAAGCACAGGCTCAACCCATCATCGATCCGTTGGTCGGCGGGTTGCTCGCCCTTTACCCCTGTGCCCATCCATTCGCCACAGCCCATACCCGTCCATTGCGGCGAGCGAAACGTAATATCGCGCGAGGGAGACGCAGCTCCACCCAGCACGCCATCGCCGAGTGAAAGTGCCATCGGTTTGATGCGCGGCGAGGGCCACACGCATTCCGCCGCCCAATAGCCTTGGCGGTGATCGGCCCATTTTCCGGCACCCGCTTCATCCTCGATATAGGCGCGCAGCATTGGCTCTTTCATAATGCCGGTGTCTTCGCCTTTCAGCCAATGGTTCCACCAGCGTTGCGCTTCTTGTAGAAAGCCGATGGCCGGGCCGGGCGTGCCGTCTTGCGGATAAATATGCGCCCAAGGCCCCAATATGCCCAAACGCGGCACGTTTAGACCCGCCAGCAAACGCGGCAGCGTGTTGGTGTAAGCGTCGGCCCAACCGCCCGTCACCATCACGGGAATATTGATCGCGCTCCAATCCTCATTCACCGAGCCATGCTTCCAATAGGCATCGCGGTGTTGGTGGCGCATCCAGAGCATCGGCCAATTCGGCATGGCTTTGACGCGCTTCAACCATTCCTCGCGCCAGCGCTCGCCGACAATCACGGGGTCCAGCGGGCGGGCCTGATAGGCGTACATGATCGCGCCCCACCAGAGATTATCATTCAGCAAACAGCCGCCCGAATAATGGATGTCGTCCGTATACCGATCATCCGTCGAGCACACCGAAATGATTGCCTTCAGAGCGGGCGGTCGCCGCATGGCGACTTGCAGGCAGTTAAACCCGCCCCAGCTTTTGCCCATCATGCCGACAGAACCCGTGCACCAGTTCTGCTCGGCAATCCACGCGATGACTTCGATCGCATCGTCTTGTTCTTGGAGAAGATATTCATCCTCCATCAACCCGTCAGATTCGCCCGAACCGCGCTGATCGACGCGAATGGCGGCGGTGCCGTGGCGCGCGAACCAGCCATGCATCGGCTCGTCGCGTCCGCGTGTGCCATCGCTTTTGCGATAGGGAATATATTCGAGAACACAGGGGACGGGCTTTTGATTCGCCTCAACGGGCAGCCACAAGCGGGCTGCGAGCTTGGTGCCATCTTTAAGCGGAATGAAAATGTTTTCGATGACACGCACGCCATCCGCTATCTTATCGCCCACCATCAAACCATCCTCCAACATTTGTTTTTTTGATTGTCGCGGGGTTGACGTCTGTCTGTCAACGCTTCTGCATGGCGGCGACTTCGCCGAGCAACCAGAACCTGAAACGGGCAATGGCCGGCTCATCCGCCCGATCTTGCCGCGAGACAAGATACCAGCGCGCGGGTTGCGGCACCGAATGGGCAATTGGCTCGATCAAACGTCCTGTTGCGATGTCTTGCGCCGCCAGAAAATCGGGGACAACGGCAATGCCCTGCCCGTCACACGCCGCCTCCAGCGCCAAGAGGTAGGAGTCAAACCGAATGGTCGCGGCCTCGCCAAGGCCCGAAACACCCGCCGCACTCAACCACACATCCCAATCCCGACCGGCGGTGTAAACCTGCAAACTCGTGTAGCCGATTACATCTTGCGGGCTAACGAGCGGCGGGCCTTTTTCCAAGAGCTTGGGGCTGCTTACCGCCACGAGGCGTGATTCAAACAAAGGCGTGTAGGAAAAGCCGGGACGGTTCGGCTCAGTTGTCGAGATTAGGCCAACATCGGCGTGGCGCGGGTCAAACTCCCAATCCATCTGGCTGGCATTGAACCGCACCAGCAGATCGGGACAGGATTGCTGGAGCGCGGAGAGCCGCACCATCATCCAGCGGGCAGCGACCGTGACATAGAGCTGAACGGTTAATTCCTGCTGCGCGGGGCGGGATATCAATTGCGTGCCGATATCGATTTTCTCGAAAGCCTCGCGCAAATAGGGAAAATAGAGTCGCCCCGCATCGGTCAGCTCGACCTTGCGACCGGTGCGGCGGAACAAATCCTTCCCCAGCCATTTTTCCAGATGCGCGATCTGATGGCTCACGGCGGATTGCGTAATATTGAGTTCTTCTGCTGCCAATCGAAAGCTTTCATGGCGGGCCGCGGCCTCAAAAGCACGCAGCGCCGTCAGCGGCGGCAAGGATAAGGGGCGCGAATGGGCGGGAAGGGTTGATATCATATTGTTCATGAGTTGAATTAAATTCATCTGCTGATGAAAATCAATCTCTTGACGATCTTGCGCGCGCGACCTCTTGATCAGGCAAAGAGTTTAATAAGGGAGAAGCGACGATGACGATGGAAGCTCCAGAAGGCAGTGCGCCCGATTCAGGCCGTCGTGGTGGCCGAGATGCCCGTCGCGCGGCGCGTGCGCGTCCACTCTCCGATCAGGATCGTCCGATCTGGCCCGGTATGCCCGGCGGCAAGTATCAAGTCCTCACCCCGGAGGACATGCAGAAGATCCACCACAAGATTCTGGATGTGCTGGAGCAAATCGGTTTTGCCGACGCTATTCCGTCCACCATTGAATATATGACCAAAGTCGGCGCTGTGATGGGCTCTGATGGCCGCATGCGTTTTCCGCGTGCGCTTGTGGAAGATACAATTGCCAAAGCCGCGCGTCGCTTCCCGCTTTATGCCCAAGACCCACGCTATGACATGGATCCATGGGGCAAGAATGTGTATTACGGCACCGCAGGCGCCGCCGTGAACGTGGTTGAGCCGCTGACCGGCGATTACCGTGAGTCGACCGTGATCGATCTTTATGATTGCGCGCGCATCGTCGATCATTGCGACAATATCCACTTCTTCCAGCGCACCAATGTGTGCCGCGAGCTGCCGAGCCCGCGTGATCTCGATATCAACACCGCTTATGCCAGCGTGGTTGGCACTACCAAACATGTCGGCACCGGCATGACCCATCCCGATCACGTCACCGAAGTGCTCGAAATGCTGCATATGATTGCAGGCGGCGAGGATAAATGGCGCGAGCGTCCGTTTGTCAGCCAGTCGAACTGCTTCGTTGTACCGCCTTTGAAATTCGCCGAAGATGCCTGCAAGTGCTTAGAAGTCGCAGTTCTCGGCGGCATGCCGGTTCTGTTGCTCTCGGCAGGTCAGGCAGGCGCTACCGCTCCCGCATCGCTTGCTGGCACGGTTGTGCAAGCAGTGGCCGAGTGCCTCGTTGGCCTGATTTATGTTAACGCGATCAAGCCCGGCGCGCCTTATATTTTCGGTACATGGCCGTTCGTGTCCGATCTTCGCACGGGCGCGATGTCGGGCGGTTCGCCTGAGCAGGCTTTGCTTTCATCCGCATGCGGCCAGATGGCGAATTTCTACGATCTCAATGGTGGCACGGGTGCCGGCATGTGTGACTCGAAGGTTATCGATTTCCAAGCCGGCTACGAGAAAGCCTATAACCTCACCCTCGTTGGTAACGCAGGGACCAACCTCATCTATGAGGCGGCCGGTATGCACGCCTCGCTGCTCGGCATTTGTAAAGAAACGCTGGTGGCCGATAACGACATTATCGGCGCGGCCCAACGCACCATGCGCGGGATTGATACGTCGGATGAAGCGCTCAACATCGACACGATCCGTAATGTCTGCATTGGCGGCCCCGGCCATTATTTAGGTTCGGACCAGACGCTCCATCTGATGCAGCGCGATTATGTTTATCCGTCGATTGGTGATCGCTGGAGCCCGAACGAGTGGAACGAGCGGGGGCGGCCTACCTATGTCGATCGCGCGGTGAAAAAGACGGCGGAAATTTTAAAGAACCATCACCCCAAGCATATCAGCCGCGAAGTGGATGATGCCATCCGCGCAAAGTTCCCGATCAGACTTGACCGCAAAGATATGGGCGAGATGATATAATTGCCGTCATTGCGAGCGACAGCGAAACAACCCAGCTGATGGAAAAGTAAAAAGTGGCATGGTACCGTTTTACCTCTTGCTGCACCGTCAACTGGATTGCTTCGCGTTCGCTCGCAAGGACGGATAATGGTGCGCTCGCAAGCACAAATAAAAATAGCGTAAGTTAAAGGAAACACCCTATGGCCGCTCTGCCCTCACACGCTTCTGTTGTTATCGTGGGAGGCGGCATTGTCGGCTGCTCCACCGCCTATCATCTGGGCAAGCTCGGCGTGAAAGACGTTGTGTTGTTGGAGCGCAAGCGGTTGACCAGCGGCACCACATGGCACGCGGCGGGGCTTGTACGTTCCTCGCTCTATACGCAAAACCTGACGCGGCTCGCTAAATACACCGTCGATCTTTACACAAATTTAGAGAAGGAAACCGGCCAAGCCACCGGCTTCGTGCAGCCCGGTTCGATCTCGATTGCCACCAATCCGGAGCGCTGGCAGGAGCTCTCGCGCGCTGCCTCCATGCTGCGCACCTTCGATGTTGAAGCCCACGAGATTACGGCCAAGGAAGCGCAAGCCAAATGGCCGCTCATGAATGTCGATGATGTGGTCGCCGCCGTCTGGTATCCATCGGATGGCAAGTGCAACCCGATTGATACGACGATGGCGCTCGCCAAGGGTGCGCGCATGGGCGGTGTAGCCATTCACGAGAACACGCTCGTCACCAAAATCATCGTCGAGAACGGCCGCGCCACGGGCGTCGAAACCGCTGAAGGCATTATCAAAGCCGATAAGGTGGTGATCGCAGGCGGCATGTGGACGCGCGATTTCGCCCGCACCATCGGCGTTGATGTGCCACTGCAAGCGTGTGAACATTTCTATATCGTCACCGATCCGATGGACGGCATGACGCCCGACCTTCCCGTGATGCGCGACATGGACCATTGCGCTTATTATAAAGAAGACGCGGGCAAGCTGCTGCTGGGTGCGTTTGAACCCAAGGCCAAACCTTGGGCGCTTGATGGTATTCCCGCTGATTTCGAATTCGGCGAATTGCCCGAAGATTTTGATCACTTCGCGCCCATTTTAGAAGACGCGATGAAGCGTATTCCGTCGCTTGAAAAAGTCGGCATCCGCAAATTCTTTAACGGGCCGGAAAGCTTCACCGCCGACCAACGTTATATTTTAGGACCAGCGCCGGAAGTGAAGGGTGTGTTTGTTGCGGCGGGCTTCAACTCTATCGGCATCCAATCGGGCGGTGGCGCGGGCATGGCGCTGGCGCATTGGATCACGCAAGGCGAGCCACCGTTTGATTTGTGGGATGTGGATATCAACCGCCTTTATCCGCATCAGAACACGAAGCATTTCTTGATCCCGCGCGTGTCGGAAGCCTTAGGGCTGCTCTACGCGATGCATTGGCCGTTCAAGCAATATGAGACCTCGCGCGGTGTGCGTAAAACGGCGCTGCATGATCGCCTTGCAGCACACGGCGCGTGCTTTGGCGAAGTCGCAGGGTGGGAGCGGCCCAACTGGTTCGCTAAACCCGGCCAAGAACCAAAATACGAATACACCTTCGGCAAACCGAACTGGTTCGAAAATTCGGGCGAGGAAGGCAAAGCGGTACGCGAAGCGGTGGGCCTGTTTGATCAAAGCGCGTTTGCCAAATTCACCGTTAAAGGCCGCGACGCGATGCAGCTTCTGAACCGCGTCTCCGTCAATGAAATGGATGTTGCCATTGGCAAGGTGGTCTATACCCAGTGGTGTAACGCAAAGGGCGGCATCGAGGCCGATCTGACCGTTACCCGCGTGGCGCAGAACGAGTATCTCGTTGTCACCGCCGCGATGACGCAATTGCACGATCTGCGTCACCTCGAAAATGCCATCCGCGATGATGAAGCCGTGGCTGTTGTTGATATCACCTCCGGCACCTCGACCATCGGCCTGATGGGGCCAAACTCCCGCGCACTTCTGCAGTCTCTCACACCGGATGATATGTCGAATGCCTCCTTCCCGTTTGGCACCAGCCAGATGATTGAAGTAGGCCCCGCCCGCATCCGCGTCACGCGCATCACCTATGTCGGCGAGTTGGGATACGAGCTTTATATCCCAAGCGAATTTGCCCCCGGCGTGTTTGATTTCATCATGGCAAACGGCGCGCCCTTCGGCTTGAAGCTCGCGGGCTACCACGCGATGAACTCGCTTCGCATCGAAAAGGCCTATCGCCATTGGAGCCACGATATTACGCCGGAAGACACGCCACTTGAAGCAGGACTTGGCTTCTGTATTGCTTGGAACAAAAAGGGCGATTTTATCGGCAAAGAAGCCTTGCTCCGCCAGAAAGAACAAGGCATCACGCGTCGCTTGGCGCAGTTTGTGATCGATGATCCCGATGTCATGCTCTACCATGACGAGCCGATCTGGCTGAATGGTAAAATCATCTCGCGTCTCACCTCGGCGATGTATGGCTACACGCTCGGTGGCGCCGTTGGTCTTGGCTATATAGGCACCGAATTTGCCGCCACGCCCGACGATGTGCTGGCTGGAAAATACGAAATCGAAGTCGCCGGAAAACGCATTCCGGCCAAGGTATCGCTCAAGCCCATGTATGATCCGACCTCGGCACGGATTAAGGCGTAGGTGGGGTGTAGGGATTAGGGTGTAGGGCGTAGAAATAGAAAAACACGGACACGCTACACCCTACGCCCTACATCCTTTTTTGACATCTGCGGCTTGAGGCAATCGCTCGGAGAACGAATATGAAAATCCAAGACCTCGAAGTCTTCATCGTCGGCAATCCGCCTCCTACCTTTGGCGGGCGTTATTTTATTTTCGTGAAGCTCACCACCGATAATGGCATCACCGGCATCGGCGAGGTCTATGATGCTGCCTTCAGTGCGAAAGCCATGAAGGTGATGATCGAGGATGTGTTTGAAACGCACATTCAAGGCACGGATCCATTCCATCTCGAAAAGATGTTTAAAAACGTCTATGGCCGCGGCTATTCGCAACGCCCTAACCCGACGCTCACCGCTGTCATCGCTGGTTTTGAAATTGCGATGTGGGACATTAATGGCAAGGCGCTGAATAAGCCCGTCTATGAGCTTTTGGGCGGCAAGGTGCATGAAAAGCTTCGCTCCTACACCTATCTCTATCCCAAGGGCGGCGACGCCTATGTCGACACCGATGTGTATTACAACCCCGATGTCGCCGCCGAACGCGCAGTTGATTATCTGAAGCTGGGCTTCACCGCGCTAAAATTTGATCCGGTTCCGTTTGGCACTTTTGATCCACGCCAGCCGAGCTTGGAGATGATGGAGCGCTCGGAGCAATTCTGCAAAAAATTGCGCGAAGTCTGTGGCACAAAGGCCGATCTCCTCTTCGGCACGCATGGCCAGTTCACTACCTCTGGCGCGATCCGCTTGGCTCGCCGGTTAGAAGCCTATGATCCGCTTTGGTTTGAGGAACCAACCCCGCCCGAAATGCCGGAAGAAATGGCGCTTGTGGCACGCCAAACCACCATTCCGATTGCAACCGGCGAGCGGCTTTCGACCAAATATGAATTCAAGCGGGTACTCGAATTACGCGCCGCCCATATTCTGCAAATGGCGATCAGCCGCGTCGGCGGGATTATGGAAACCAAGAAAATCGCGGCCATGGCCGAAACCTATTACGCGCAAATCGCGCCGCATCTCTATTGCGGTCCGGTGGAAGCGGCGGCCAATATTCAGCTTGCGGCCTCGGTGCCAAATTTCCTCGTGCTCGAAAGCATTGAAACCTTTGGCGGGTTTTATGGCGCGCTGGTGAAAAACAAAATCAAATGGGAAGCTGGCTATGTCATCCCGTCCAACGAGCCGGGTCTCGGCATCGAGCTTGATGAAGAACTCGCCCGCGCTCACCCCTATACCGGCAAAGCGCTGCATCTTGTGCCGGTTTATGATCCGATCATTTAAGCGAATAGGGAATAGCGAATGGCGAATAGGGAGTAGATCGTCATTCGGACCGCGCGTCTCTTGGACAGCGCAAAGAATGCAAGCCGGAGGCTCGCGGTCCAATCATTAGCCCCGATTCGCTATTCGCTATTCGCCAGTCCCTTCCCCCCAACCAAAAGGAACCCCCACCATGCTACGCTACGGCTATATCGGCTTAGGCCATCTCGGCGCCAACCTTGCCATGAACCTTGTGAAGGCGGGCTATCAAGTCACCGTTACCGACCTCAACAAGGACAACGCCAAAAAGCTGATCGAAGCGGGCGCGATCTGGGCGGATACGCCGAAGGGTGTGGCGGAAAATTCCGATGCCGTGATCACCTGCCTGCCCTCGCCGAAAGTGTCGATGGCAGTGCTAACCGGCAAAGACGGTATTCTCGCTGGCCTCAAAAAAGGTGGCACCTGGATCGAGAATTCCACCAATGGCAAGGAAGAGATCGAGGCTATGGCCAAGATCGCGGCCGAGCATGGTGTTAACACGCTCGAAGCCCCTGTAACCGGCGGCGTTCATAAAGCAGCGCAAGGCACCATCACAGTGCTGGTGGGCGGCGATAAGGCACTGTTTGAAACCCACCTACCTGCGCTCCAAAAGCTCGGCGGCGAGATTTTCCATATGGGCGATATCGGATCGGCCTCGGTGATCAAAGTGATCACCAATATGCTGGCCTTTATCCACCTTGTGGCGTGCGGCGAAGCCTTGATGCTGGCCAAGCGCGGCGGGCTGGACCTCGCGCAAGCCTTCCACGCGATTAAAGCCAGCTCCGGCAACAGCTTCGTGCATGAGACGGAAGGCCAAGTGATTTTGAACGGCAGTTACAACATCAATTTCACGATGGATCTGGCCTGTAAAGATTTGGGCTTTGCCACCGGCTTCGGCCGGGAATTCGGAGTGCCTTTGAAGCTTGCGGGCCTTACCGAGCAAATCTTCGTCGAAGGCCGTCAAGCCTATGGCGGCCAAGCCTGGTCATCGCAGATCGTAAAACTGCTTGAGGATGCGCTTCAAACCAATTTGCGCGCCCCGGGCTTTCCGGCTGAATTGGAATAGGCTTTTATTTCCGGCAGAAGCCTATCAAGCGCAGATTTTAGAAGCGCGGCGACGGCCTCTTGGCTAAACCGCGCTTTCGCATCCGCAAACCCCGATTGGCCCATATGAGCCATGTCGGCTTGGCTTGCGAGGGCGTTGATGAGGGCGCCGGCGAGAGCTTTCGCATTGTCGCGCGGTACCATCAGCCCTGTTTGTCCATCGTGTAAAATGGATGACGGACCATCCGTATCTGTCGCCACAACGGGCAGTCCCGCCGCCATGGCCTCGATCAAGACAATGCCAAACGGCTCTTCACGCGAGGGCAGGACAAAAAGATCGATTGTGTTGAAAAAGGCCTGACGATCCGATACCCAGCCGATGAAACGGACCCGATCGGAAATACCGCGTCTTTTGGCCTCTGCTTCGAGGGTAGTGCGCTCCGGCCCATCCCCTCCCAGCACACATTGCCAAGGACGTGCGGCCAATTCGGGTGAAGCGAGGGCTTCGAACAAGACATCATAGCCTTTGTTCCGGTGCAGGCGACCAAGCGCACCGATTACAGGAGGCGAGCGAAAGCGTGGCCGCTGGATTGGCTCGCCGATGTGAACCATATTCGGAACCACCGCCATGGGCTTGTCGGGATAGACTTCAGCCGCAGCATCACCAAGCTTAGGCGAAACCGCGATAAAACCATCCATCGCAGCCAAATCCGTCTTGAAGCGCGTGTTGTGCAAAACACCAATTTTAGCCCGATTGGAAAGGCCTGCACCATACCGGATGGCGCGGGTGCCGTGCGCGATAATGAGCATCGGCTGAAGGGCCTTTGCCATCCGGCGCAGACGCCATTTCGCAATGAAATCATAGTCTCCAAAGCAGCGCAGCGGAACGAAGGATTGTGTCGATGGAAGCGCGGAGCGCATCCAACCTCCAGGGTGGCCGACGGTCACGACATCAAACCCGATCGTTGTGAGCAATTGGGCATAATCGATGGCAGCCTGTTCAAGCCCGCCATGTCCTTGGCCGAGCATAAGATTCAACACGCGCATCTGTTTAGCTCCCCTCACCCGTTGACCTTCCGAAATGGTGGGCAACTTGGCAATAGACAAACGCTGGAAAATACCGCGAAAAAGGGGCTAATTTAAACGCATCGACCCCTTCATCCGCCGAGACTATACTTTCATCATGTCCCCTCGTCGTAAAATCCTCGTTATTCGCCTCGGCGCCTTCGGCGACGTGCTCCAAAGTGAAGGAGCGCTGCACGATATTCGGCTGGCCCACCCGGACAACGAACTGGTGATGTTGACTACAGCGCCCTTTCGCCGAATTTTTGAACGCTGCCCGTGGATCGATCGAATTCTCATCGATCCACGCGCGCCGCGTTACAATCTCCCGGCACTGCTCAAATTGCGTCAATCGCTGCAGAGCGAAGGGTTTGATGGCGTTTATGACCTGCAAAATTCCAGTCGAACCCTTATGTACCGTAACTGGTTAAGCGCAGAATGGAGCCAGAAAGATGAAGCTTTTCTGGCTTGGCAATCGCATAGGCTTGGTCGACAAATATCCATCCTCGAACGCCTGCGTTTCCAACTTGAGCAGGCGGGCATCGCAACTGCCAACACGCTCCATCCCGATGTAAGTTGGATGGCGGACGACGTGTCGCCCCTCTTGCACACCCATGGCTTGCACCAAGGCTTTATATTATTGTTTGCCGGAAGCTCGGCGCGGCATCCCCACAAGCGGTGGCCCGAATACGGCGAATTGGCCAAGAAGCTGATGGATCGGGGCCATCAAGTGATTACTGCGCCCGGCCCTGATGAAATGGACCTTTGCCGCAGCTTACCTTGCCCGGCGGTTCTCTCCCAAGCCGCTCCGGTTTCCTTTATCGAACTCGCGGGCTTGATTAAAAACGCCAGCTTGATCGTTGGCAATGATACGGGACCAACCCATCTAGCGGCCTATCTCGGTGCCAAGGGGCTCGCGCTTTTCGGTCCCCATACCCGTGCACGCGCAACCGGCCTCGATGGGTTTCTCGATATTATCGAGGTACCCGACCTATCAGCCCTCACCGCGCAAGTGGTGTTTGAGCGTGTGGTCGGTTTGATCGAGAAGTCCTAAAAGCCGTGATAAGACTTTTCTTCCACGATTGTCGCTTCGCATAAAACATTGATTTTCTTTTTAATTTCGGCGCGCTTATCGTTTTGAAAATAAACCGAGCGCGCTAATTCGATAAATGCAGGCCCGAAATCCTTGCGCGCCTCGCAGGCACGAATATCATCTTCAATGATCCAAAGCCCCTCATTGATGATTTTTAGCTCGGATTCCAAGGCTTGAGCCTCAGGATACTGTGCCATCAAATGCTGGCGGGCCGGGCTTAACGCCGCAATCTCGCTCTGGATATTTGCCAGCTTGACAGGATCCTTGATCCGCTCGGTCTTGATGACCAAAATTGTAATCTTATCGAGCAATTCGCCGGCACCGACCTCGACAAAGATCTTGCTGGTATTGGGTTCGTTTTGCATGGTCATGTCCTGCTTGCCCCTTCGCGCTTTACAATCGTGCGCTTCTATCACGATCGCCAATTTGATGAAGATATTCCTTCATAATCGGCACCTTTCTTTGCAAAAAAGATCAAATTAGCCTACGACAACGGGAAAGAAATCAAGCGCGTCTCGATTCATCGTCCATAGCCCTCTTGACGAGTACTTGTTAGCCAGATTGAAAGCCCGACCAATGACCTCTTTTTTTCAATTGGATTCTATCAAAGATCGAATCTTATTGCTTCTTTTGACGGCCATGCCGATCGTCGCTTTGGCCGGCAATGCTGCAGCCGATCTTGGAATGGTGCTCACGACCCTGAGTTTTCTGGCGGTTTCCCTACCAGACCTCAAACGGTTTAGCAAATCGCGATTTTTGAGGCTCTCCACGGTTTTTTGGGTCTGGATTCTGTTTTGTTCAGCAATTTCCGCCTTTCCATCCCATTCCTTTCAAGACAGCCTGCCTTGGATCCGTTTCCCGCTCTATGCCTATGCGCTTTCCCATCTGATCGGTCGGAAAGGTGGTCAATATCTACGTTATTTTGTGATTGCTGCGGTTTTAGGCACGCTGATCGAGATGGCATTTATAGTGCACGAATATTTCTTCGTGCGAGGAGACCTTGCACGGCTCCATGGCACATTCGGCAAGCTCATCGCGGGTTGGTATTTGGATTGTTTCAGCCTGATCGTTATTCTTTGGGGTTTTGAAAAAATCCGGCAAGGAACGGCCAGCCTTCGCTTGTGCTGGTTCATCGGCCTTTTTACGGCCCTAACGGCTTATGGCGTCTTGATTACCGGCGAAATCATGAGCACCCTCTTTTTTGTCGGCACGATCGGCCTCTATTGGGTGCTTCAGCGGCCCTATTCAGCCCGAAAACTTGGATTAATTGTGGCAGGCCTTGCCGTTCCTCTGGCCGGTGGTTTGCTCGTCAGCCATTTCGATCCAATACTGCAAGAGCGGCTAATACACTCGATTGTCGCCAGACTGCCATGGATGGAGTCGAGCGACTATCATTTACCATGGACGAGCGGCCTCTATATGGGGCTGGAGAATCCAATTCTCGGCATCGGCCCGAAAAATTTCAACCCTTATTGCTTGACCCTGAAAGATGCCGGTACGCTTCCCGCCCTCTTGCATGTTTCCGAATGCCAATGGCATCCGCATAATCTTTATCTGCAACTGATGGCCGAAGCGGGTTTACCTGGCCTGATCCTGTTTTCGGCTTTAGCGGTCTATGTGTTCGTTGCAGCCTACCGACATTCTGTGTTGACGCATTGGACCGAAAATCTTTCCCTTGTTCTCGCCTTTGTGCTGTTTTTTCCTATCCAGACCTACTCGCAAGCCTTCGGGCAATCCAAGAATTTCTATTTTTGGACAATGCTTGGCTTTGTGCTGTCACTGATTAGACAACACTTTTACACACCGGCGCAGGACGAAAGATTATGAATGTCATTTTCGTACTTCAGCTGCCACAAGGATTTAACCTTACTAACTTTATCTAGGTCGATCCGGTTACCGGGGAACGGGGATTACAAATCAAATAAGCGCCGGTACTATCAGCAAAATCATCACCGTTCAGGTGGACGTTCTTTTTACTTAACCGTTTATCGGGACCATCATGTCCAAAAAAATTCTCGTTACCGGCGGCGCAGGCTTTCTTGGTTCACATCTATGCGAGACCCTATTGGCGCGCGGGCATGACGTGTTGTGCGTCGACAATTATTTCACCGGCAGTAAAACAAATATACTCCATCTAACGGAAAACCAGCGCTTTGAATTTATGCGGCATGATGTAACCTTTCCGCTCTATGTGGAAGTTGACGAAATTTACAATTTGGCATGCCCCGCCTCACCTGTTCATTATCAATTCGATCCCGTTCAAACAACGAAAACCAGCGTGCATGGTGCCATTAACATGCTCGGTCTCGCCAAACGGGTCAAAGCACGCATATTGCAGGCCTCTACAAGCGAAGTGTATGGTGATCCTGAAATCCATCCTCAAACCGAAGATTACTGGGGCAAGGTAAATCCAATTGGTATTCGCAGTTGCTATGACGAGGGCAAACGCTGCGCTGAAACGCTCTTTTTCGACTATTGGCGCCAACATGCGCTTGAGATCAAAGTCGTTCGAATCTTCAATACCTATGGGCCACGAATGCACCCTAATGACGGCCGGGTTGTCAGCAATTTCATCGTTCAAGCCTTGAAGGGGCAGAACATCACCATCTATGGCGATGGCCAGCAAACTCGCAGTTTCTGCTATGTCGACGATTTGATCGAGGCGATGGTTCGGATGATGGAAAGCCGCTCGGATTTCACCGGTCCCGTCAATATTGGCAATCCGGGTGAGTTCACCATGCTCGAGCTCGCGGAGAGGATTATAGCCTTCACGGGATCAGCGAGTAAAATTATCTTTCAGAAACTGCCACAAGACGACCCGCGGCAACGCAAACCTGACATCTCACTCGCCCATCGCGAACTTGGTTGGCAACCGCATATCGCACTGGATGAAGGGCTGAAAAAAACCATCGCCTATTTCCAACGCACGCTTTAAGTCGCTGCTATGGAGCTCCTTTCGCCAAATGTAATATTGCTCAACCTGCCAAGAACGGCAAAGCGGTTTATCGTGGCGGCCGTCGATGCGAGCCTGTGCGTACTAGCACTCTGGTTGGCGCTCTATCTGCGCTTAGGTGAATTTGTCTATCTCGACTGGCCCATCAGTCTCGCTTTGCTAGGCTCACTTGTACTAGCCCTGCCTATTTTTATTATTGGTGGTCTTTATCGCGCCATTTTCCGTTATTCCGGCTGGCCTGCACTGATGACAGTTGCCAAATCGGTTGCAATTTATGGGTTGATATACGCTTCTCTGTTTACAGCGATTGGCGTAAACGGCATCCCCCGTACAATTGGTCTTATTCAACCCATTCTTCTCTTTATCTTCATTGGCGCATCGCGCGGATTAGCCTTTTACTGGCTCGGAGGCGAATACCGGCGTCGAATTGGTACCGACAAGAAAGAGCGTGTCCTCATTTACGGAGCAGGTTCGGCAGGCCGACAGATTGCTGCCGCCTTGGCAGGCAATCGAGAGATGAAAGTCGTAGGCTTCCTTGATGATGACGAAAAATTGGCTGGGCAAGTCTTGAACGGCCTCACGATCTATCCGGCTTCCCACCTCAAGGAGCAAGCGGATCGGAAGAATGTAACCACCGTCTTGCTTGCCCTGCCTTCCGCCAATCAGAAGCGCCGTCAGGAAATCATTGAAACGATCCGCACAAACAAACTTCTGGTCCGTACCCTGCCGAGCATCACAGAGATAGCTCAAGGCAAAGTCAGCATTAGCGATATTAGGGAACTCGACATCAACGATTTGCTTGGCCGGCCCGCCGTTGAACCCGACTTGGCACTTCTCCGGAGGACCATTGCCAATAAAAAAATCTTGGTAACAGGCGCCGGCGGCTCGATTGGCAGCGAACTGTGTCGCCAGATTGCCCGTCTATCACCGTCTGAGCTCATTCTCGTGGACCATTCTGAATTTGCCCTTTATCAAATTCACGAAGAACTTTTGGCGTTAGCGGCAAAGAACGAAATTCAGATTAGGGTCGTGGCCGCAGCCCTTGGCTCGGTACGAGACGGAGCATTCGTTACGGAAACCATGACACGTTGGCGCCCTGACACGGTCTACCATGCGGCCGCATATAAACATGTCCCACTGGTCGAAGACAATATTGTTGAGGGTCTGCGTAATAATGTTCTAGGCACTCAAACCATGGCCGAGGCAGCCCTCGCCATCGGCGCCCAACATTTCGTACTCATCAGTACAGATAAAGCGGTACGCCCAACCAACATAATGGGGGCCAGCAAGCGGATTGCCGAGCTCATCTTGCAAGCCTTGGCGTCTGATCGACCATCTACCTGTTTCTCAATGGTACGATTCGGCAATGTCTTGGGGTCATCGGGATCGGTGGTGCCAAAATTCCGCCAGCAAATCGCCGATGGCGGGCCAGTCAGCGTAACCCACCCCGATGTGACACGCTATTTCATGACCATTCCGGAAGCTGCGCAATTGGTGATCCAATCGGCTGCGATGGCGGAGGGGGGCGATGTTTTCCTGCTTGAAATGGGCGAGCCCATTCGCATTGCCGACCTCGCCCGCCGGATGATCGAACTTTCAGGCCTTACCGTTCGGGATGAGGAGCATGATGAAGGTGATATCGAAATCCGATTCACCGGATTAAGACCCGGCGAGAAATTATACGAGGAGTTGCTGCTGGGCACCAATCCGTCCCCCACCAGCCACCCACGCATCATGAAAGGTTCCGAAAGAGCGCTTTCTTCCGGCGAAGTTGCAAATATTTTACAAACTGTCGAAGATTTTATCCAAGCGCGCGATTATACTGCGTTAAGACAATTTGTCATAAATTTGGCACAGAAATAGAACACCTACTTAGATGTCATAAGGCAGTAAGCAATTAGGACTTCAAAATGTGCTTAATAAACGCAATTTGTTTTTCAACAATCACCTCTTCATTAAAAAACTGTTGCGCTCGCTCTCGGCCATACTGACCCAATCTAAGGCGTTCGTCTGAATTTTTTGCCAAATACTCGAGCCCTTCACTAATTTCCTCAACATTACCTGGCACGTGCATAATGCCACCCTTTCTATTTTCGAGGGCATCAGTCAACCCATAGATAGCTGAAGCTATCGATGGGATACCGCATGCAGCTGCTTCAATGATAACACAAGGAAATCCCTCACGATAGCTTGGGAGGCATAATAAATCAGCTGACATCATGAAATACTCGGGCCGGCTGGTCGCACCAATTACTCTGACGTTAGAAGAATTTTGCGTTAATTCTTCAATTTTAGCGGCCAGATGTTCCTCGTCGGGCCCCACGATCAGTAATTTCAACCGCGGTATGCGCGACTGAACTGTGAGAAAGGCATGAACCAAGTCCAAGACGCCTTTATCTCGGTTCAAACGACCTAAAAACAGGGCAATAACATCATCCTCATTCCAACCAAGCTCGCCGCGCATCACCCGGCGTCGCTCGCTATCCGGATGAAAGCGCTTGAGGTTGACGCCGGCAATCGAGCCTTTTCCGAGGACTTGAATTTTTTCTGACGACACAATGCCTTGCTCGACCAGAAAAGTCCGCTGTGATGCGCTATCAGCTAAAACATGCGTCGCGCAGCGCGCCGTCAACCAATCAAGCGACTTGAGCAGCCAGCGCATTGGACCGGTGCGGGTTACCCAAACCTGACCAGTAAACATATGAATCCGTACGGGAACGCCCACGATTTTCGCTGCCAATTGGGTTAAAAGCCCCGCTTTCGGCGTCACCGAATGAACCATGGCGAACCGACGAGAGTAGAGCAAGCTGACGAGCGCGATTAACGCCAAAACATCGCGGACAAGATTAATTTTTCGAGCGATGCCCAAGGGGCGAAATTTAACACCTTTGGGCAAACCATCGGCAAAGGCTGGTTCTATATCAGAACATGCAACCGTTACATCGTATTCATGTGATAATTTTTCGAGATAGGGCAACAAAAAGGCACGAACGGTAAAGGGTACCGCCGTTACAATCAAAATTCGCTGCCGCTTTTCAGTCACTATGTTGATACTCATTTAAATAAAAAGACGCATAATTCTTGATATCCGAAAAAATTTTACAATCAAATAGATTGGATATGATTTTTTAAAAAAATTTATTCTATTATCGATAAAATCACTATATTCATCATTATTAACTATTTCAGAATGTCTTAAATTTCTCAAAATATATGAAAAATATACAATCAAATAGAAAATATAGTTAAATTTCTTATTTACACTAAAAAATTTATCTAAAACTTTATACTCCCATTCGGAAATAGATTTTAGATTTTTTGACAGACCATCAGGATTATAAGAATACTTATATAATTTTTTTCCAATATCAATGATTGTAATCCCGTTCATCAAAATTCTCAGCCACAAATCATAATCTTCGCATGAACGAAGAGTTGGATCGTATCCGCCAAGGGCCAGTAAGAGCGATTTATCAATCAATAAACCTGACCCATTTAATGTGTTTCGGAGCAACAAGCCATCTGGCCGTGTAATACGTCGAGAAGGAAGCTCGTTCGAGGCGACGTTAGACAGGTCACGACCATCAATATCAGTGCGTCGCAATCCACACGTGAACGCACAGTCCTTCTCAAAAACGCTCATCTGGGCCGCAATTTTTTCAGGCTCATAGGCGTCGTCTGCATCCAAAAAGGCTACAATCTCGCCAGATGCAAGGCTCAAACCACGGTTTCGGCTCGCCGCGAGGCCAACATTAAATTCATTCCGAACATAGGTGATCGTTGGAAATCGAGACACACAACGCGCAATAGCATCTGTCTGTGGCGAACAATCATTAACGACGATGATTTCTATCGATGGATAGGTTTGCGCGACGACAGATTTAATTGCTCGTTCCAAGGTGCCTGCGTCGTTAAAGCAAGGTATTATTACGCTGACTAATTTAGGCACCATTATTTAACCTCGAATCAAATGAACATGACACATTAAGATGAGATGGCATAAATCATTGCCATCAAAATCAAATCGCCCACGAAAGCCACGATCCGCTATTACATCATTGAATTCCATAATACGGTCGTCCACTTCGTCTTCAGGAAATCGATCCATGCGTTTCGACGCTCCTACTGGCCAAAGAATTTTACATATCATACGCGTGCAGCTCCCTGTGATAAGCCAGCTGGTTTTCGGAGCAGGGATCGCCCTAGGCTATTCAACTTTTATAGCCCGTCTCATTGGGCCGGCTCAATTTGGCATATATTCCGTTGCAACAACGAGCATCAACCTGTTGTCATGGGGGAGTCTATTCGGGATGGATGTGATTGCCTTAAGGGTTTTCGCAAACCATCAGTCCGACCTTGAAAAGAAGGCAGTCTCGACAAATAGCGTCGGAATTTTACTTTGTACAACGCTAACCGCCTGGCTTGGAACAATTGCGATTGCGGTCTTAGAATTCACCCCTTTAGATCTAAAAGTCTTACTTTTAATAGAGGCTACTTTCCCTATCCTATCCTTAATGAGGCTCTTGGCGGCTGCGATCACTGGGCTAGGTCATACGTTGGCCGGACAGGGGCCGGAGCGCTACATGCGCGACGGAATTCCTTTATTCATGGTGTTCATAGCGATGCTTGCGGGGTTACCCCTAACCGTTGTCGATTTGCTTAAAATCAATCTTTTTGGTGCCTTTTTGGCTTTATCTTGCATAATTGCCATTGCATCGTTCCGCGGCTTAAGTTTGCCTCCTATTAAATTGCCATCTCGTACCCAATTTCGTTCTACTGTCCTCAACGGCATGCACATCACCCTGTCGGGCGGCCTGCAACTGCTCATTCAGCGCATGGATTTGATGGGCGTCTCCATTCTGCTCGGCATACGCGAGGCGGGAATTTATGCCGTTGCCATCGCGCTTTCGGATGCGTGCGGCTTGGCGGGCATTTCGATCGGTCTGACGTCGGGACGAAAGCTTGCCGCGCACCCGTTAGGTAGCAGCAAATTCTCCGCCGCCTTAAAGGAAGCCAGACTCCACGGCCTGTTTCTAATTGTGCCCATCATCATAGGCGCCCTTGCGTTCGGCCCCCTCCTCATTCGAATGGTTTATGGAATCTCCTACGTCGATGCTTTTCTCCCCTTCAGTATTTTATCCGCTGCCCATCTCGTTCGGGCGTTGGCCGGCTACCCCATTTTAGTCCTGAACATGACGCACAACGAAAAACATGCGGTTGGTTGGGTGGTCATCGCCGTCGGAATAGCGGCGATACTCGTCTACGCTCTTGTTCCTGTCCTAGGTTTAGTTGGCGCAGCCCTTGCCAGTGTCATCACGGCTGTGGTTATGAATGTCGCCTTGATGATGCGGATTGGAAAACTCGCTTGATGAACGATAAACGCCAAAGCCACATGGAATATGTGCCATTCCCACTGCAGGTCTGTGACACCGGAATGAACCTTTGAGTATTGACGACGACGCACCGGCTGCGGATAAATTGCGCCCAACCGCTCTTAATTGGCTAGAATATGCGGGCTTCCGCGTGGTGGATCGCGCATTGCACGCCCTGCCCCTTCCCGTCGCAGCCTCGGTATCTGCCTTTTTCTGGCGATTGATCGCGCCAAAACTGCATCGGCACCGGCGGGCGATGGCCAATTTGCACGTTGCGATGCCGGAATTATCGGCCGAAGATCGTGCCACGATTTTGGCCGCGATGTGGGACAATCTCGGCCGCACCTCGGCGGAGGCTCTGCGGCTTAATGAGATTGCCGACGATCCCTCGGCCGTCACCCTTAACTTCAGCGACGATGCGCTCGCTATATTGCGGGGTCCTCAGCCGGCCATTTTTGTTTCGCTCCACCTAGGCAATTGGGAAGTGACGCCGATGGCGGCGGAGCGTTTCAAAAAGCCGCTCATCGGCGTGTACAAAAAGGTCGTCAACCCTCTCGTGGAGGCCGTCGTTGTAAAGCAACGGGCTAGATTTTACCCGGGCGGCCTTGTTTCGCGCGCGCCTGACGCGGTGCGGACCATTACGCGCGCGATTAAAGCCGGCTTTTCCGTTGCCATCATGGCGGATTTACGCGATACGCATGGTGATTTTGTACCGTTTTTCGGCATTCCGTCGCGCTCTACACCGTTTCCGGCCATGCTCGCGCGGTTGCATCACCTGCCCATTGTTGCTGTACGGGCCGTCCGAACCTCTCCAGGACATTTCAGGATCGATGGCGAGACCATCGCATTGGCCGTTTCGGATCATCGCAAAGCCGATATCATCGAAAATACCGGTCGAATTCAGGCGCATCTTGAACGCTGGATCCGCGAGACCCCGTCGCTCTGGATGTGGGGTCACCGCCGCTGGAAAGCCGATGCATTTGCCAAGATGAAATCGGACGCTGCTGGTGCCGACCTGAAAAGCTAAGTCTCCGCGAGCAAAGGCATATAAGCGTCAATAATCATCAATATTCGATGACAAGCAGACCGGCTCCGCCTTCGTCTACCCATTCGCTTGCCTAAACCTGTTGCCATCTAACAACAAAAAACCCCGGCAGTTACCTGCCGGGGTTCTAAACCAATCTAAACCGTTACGATCAGAAATCGCGAACGATGAAGAGGTAAGCGGTGTTCGACGAGCTGTCGCCCGTCTTGGCAATGTACTCAGGCTGAACCGACAGGCCCTTGGCGACTGGGAACGAAGCCCATGCATCGACGTAGGTGTTCTTAACGGTGTTATCAACACCGTTCCAGTTCGAACCGTCCGTTGCCGAAGTATTTTCAACTGCGACTTCAACAACGTTCTTGCCGAATGTTGCATTAACAGCACCACCGAAGTTCGTGCCCTTCGAGTATGAACCGTTTGCGAAATCGGACAAGCCATAGTCTCCAT
Source organism: uncultured Hyphomicrobiales bacterium (assembly GCA_903900975.1). GTDB lineage: Bacteria > Pseudomonadota > Alphaproteobacteria > Rhizobiales > Beijerinckiaceae > CAIUPE01. Next base: position 48,586 of record CAIUPE010000133.1, read on the forward strand.
AAGATGCAGGAGCCGTCAATGCGCTCGTGTAGTGCAACGCGCCCTGGCTGGTGCCACCGAAAGCAATCAAACCGAAGTTGCCAGCGGTGTACTGAACCTGACCCAAAAGGGCGTAGCCGTTGCCGGTATCACCCGTATCGGTATCGATCACTGCATGTGAAACAGCAGCAACCGAACCAGAGAATGCGCCCGACTTTGTCGAGACCTTAGCAATCAGGTCGGGACGGTTGGTAGCATAACCATAAGAGTCAGTGACTGGGTTTTCTTCACCCAAGGTCAGGCTCGTGTTACCGAACTTTGCGGTGTAGTTCACGCCAGCGGTCGTGAAACCGCCGCCTGCGATGCGCCCTGCGGCACCCCACCAGCTCTGCGTGCCACCGATGTCGGTGATCGAATCGATCAAACCAGCCTGGAAGCCAGCGAATTCGATGTAAGCGCGGTCAGAGAAGACGCCTGACGCGGGGCTGCTTGACGTGGGGCTTTCTGGGGTGGTGCCAACTGCCGCCGCGCCGTATGCGTTGATGCGGTAGAATGAGTGAACAACGCCGATTTCGGTGTTCGACTTGGCATCAAAACCAACGCGGCCGTAGCCGTCCTGGCCGTAGGTGCCGCCCGAAAGAGCTGCTTCGTAAGCAACATAACCGGAGATCTTCAAGCAAGTGTCCGAACCTGGGATGGCGATGTAGCCATCGCCGAAGGACGAGCAACCGGTTGCAGCTGCCTTAGCAGCCTTCTTGGCTGGGAGGTCTGCTGCAACAGCAGCGCCAGCAACGAGGAGTGCTGCTGAGGAGAGGAGAAGGGTCGAGAGTTTCATGATAATCATCCATTTCTAATTGGCGAGGTACGCACTACACATCCAACGCCGTTTCGACCCCCTATCGATGCCGCAGTTTCCACCGACATACAACCCTAAGTTGCGCGAATTGGGCTCAAGAACCCTTCTTTGCCGGTAGATGTGGCATAATTAACACGCATAAGGTGCAATAGATTAGCAAGCCATTGATATTAAAGAATTATATCAAAGATGAACCAGCCGTAAATGGGCGTTAATGATGGTATTTGCACCTTTTTCGGGTTTTAATTTGGTCGTTTCATGCGAGGTTGGCTTGGGGATAAGGCGGGGTTGACCTGCTATCCTGCGCCGTCAGTCTGGTTCGCGAAGATCGCCCGTGACGGTGTTTTTGCCCTTGGCAAACACCAGCAACAACAAGCCAGCCGCAACAATCAGCCCCGCACCGATGACCGAGTTAAGCCCCGGTGTCTCGGCCCAAATCAGATAGCCCCAGATCGTGCCCCAGATGAGATTCGTATATTCGAACGACGTCACAATATTGGCTTCTTCCAGCCGATAGGCCTCACCCAGCATAGTCATACCAATAGCAGCAATCGGCCCGCAGGCGGCAATCAGCAGAAAATCGCGCAGACCAGGCATTTCCCATTGGCGAAGCAGGAAGACGAGGCTTTTGTGGCCTACATAATCGCCACCCCACGCCGTCACCACCGCCGCCAACAGGCCCGCAGCGACAAGATAAAGCAGGTTTTGATAAAACGACATGACGGCCGCCGAATCATCCAAACCGATTCGCCGCGCCAATACCTGCGCGCTTGCATAGGCCAGCGCTGAAAATACCGTTAAAAGAGAAGCAAGTTCAAACACACTACTGCCCGGCCGCACCATCACCAAGGCACCGACAAAGCCGAGACACACCGCTCCCCAGCGTGCAAGGCTGATCTTTTCGCCGAGAAACGGCCCTGCTAGCGCTGTCACAAACAAAGGCACTGTCGCATAAAGCGCAATCACATCCGCGAGCTTCATGACCGGAAAGGCAAGAAAATAGCTCGTATAGGAACAGAGCAGCAGCACGCCCCTTAGGATCAGCGCGCCGCTGCGTGGCGAGCGGATCGTCCGCAAACCGCCGGCACGGGCAACCAAAAACAAAATGAATGGGATCGCCATCACACAGCGGGTGAAAATCACCTCATGCACCGGATAGCTGCCACTCACTGTTTTGATGGCGATATCTTGCAACGAGAAGGTAAACACACCCGCCATTAGCCAGAGCACAGCCTGAAGCCTCGTTGACATGGCCATGATAAAGCGAGCCTTTTTGAACAGAAGATTACCCGATCGCATTGTACGACAGGCAAAATTAACGCATATGACGTTAGGTTAACTTTATTATCGCCCCTAACCTTGTCAAAGCCATGTCCGCCAACGCCACAATTTACTTCGAACCCGAAGGCTATTCCATTACAGGCCCCCGCCTGATGGGCCGTAATGCGGCAGGGCACAGCTTTTTACGCGGTTTGTTTAAACATGCCGCTGTGGACATTTTTTCAGCCTTTACCACCTCGCCCGAAGCATTCAACGTTTTCAAGGCGATGGCGGAGGCGGCCCAGGTCGATAAACCGTTACGCTCCCTGTCGCCGAATCGGTTGGCAGCGCTTGGCGAGACGGGCTGCCTATATCTTCCTGGCCCCGGCCTCGGCGACCATGCCTGGCAACGCCGCTTGTTCGGCGAGCGGAGCTGGAGTCTTTGTGGCATTACCCATACCACGCTGTCCGGTCGGGCCATGGATGCCATCACCGGACTGTTAACGGCGCCAGTCGAGCCATGGGATGCGCTGATCTGCACCTCACGCGCCGTTCGCGACACCGTTCGAACATTGCTTGAAGCCCAAGCGGACTATTTGAGCGGTCGTTTGGGAGCCACCCGCTTCACGCTGCCCCGCCTTCCGGTCATTCCGCTGGGAGTCGAAACCGCAGACTTTCAGTTTTTGCGCGAGACCCGCGAGCAAGCACGCCATGGCTTGGGCATTACCGAGGATGCAATTGTGGTCTTGTTCGTCGGCCGACTTTCGTTTCATGCCAAAGCCCATCCTGCCGCTCTTTATCAGGCGCTACAAGCCGCCCGCGGCACGCGGCCGGTCGTGCTGATCGAATGTGGCTGGTTCGCCAATGGTTTCATCGAGGGTTCGTTCAACGAGACAGCCGAGCTGCTTGCCCCCGACATCAACCGGATCACGTTGGACGGGCGCGACGCCACCCTTCGCGAAAAGGCTTGGGCATCGGCGGATATTTTCGCTTCTCTCACGGACAATTTGCAGGAAACCTTCGGCATTACGCCAGTCGAGGCCATGGCCGCGGGCCTGCCAGTCGTAGTGACGGATTGGGATGGCTATCGCGATACCGTACGGCATGGCATCGACGGCTTTCGCATCCCCACCTACCAGCCTCCGCCGGGACTGGGCCATGACATCGCACTTCGCCATGCTGTCGAGGCCGATAATTACGACCATTATTGCGGACTGACGAGCCAGCTTGTTTCCGTGGATGGGAGAGCCGCCACCGAGGCCTTTGCTGCCCTGTTCGCCGATCCCGACCTTCGCCGCCGGATGGGCGAGGCGGGGCGCGCGCGAGCCCGGCAGGCGTTTGATTGGGCCACGATTATTCCGGCCTATCAGTCTTTATGGGCTGAATTGGCAGAAGAGCGTCGCAGCAGCCCGTCTTTAACCCCACCAAGCGTTAGGCCCCACCCTTGGCCTGCCCGCATGGAGCCGTTTACGGCCTTTGCCAGTTATGCGTCACAATCCTTATTACCGTCGCTCGTTATTCAGCGGAATAAAGCGATGGATGGCGAGCGGATCAACGCCATCCAGGCGCTCAAAAGTTTTACGTTAAGCAAACGCTGGACGGCTAATAGCCATGGGCTCGATCGGATCATGACCTTAATGGACGATCATGCGCCGGTGACCGTCGAAGCCTTGTCCCGCAAGGCGAAAATGGACCCTGCCGCCTTGCTCTTGGCGATCGCCATCGGGCTGAAAATCGGCGCGCTCTGCGTGGCACCCGCTGACGACGTGGTAAAATCTCACTAACGATAGGAGCCAAACCAGCTACGAGTGCATTATATATAGAGAGTGAGATAACGTTCAGCTCGCCCCGCCAGAGAAAGCCAATCCTGTAATGAACCCGCCTAAACCCCATCATCCCGATTGGCAGGATTGGCACAAGGCCCTTCAACACCAATGGAATGAAGCTCGTAAGTCCCATTCCGATCCTCCCGTCCAAGACGATGTGCACCGCTTTCGCGCAGCGTTGAAATATGCCCGCGCGCCGCTTCGTTTGGCGCCGCCTTCGGTATCACGGGAAGCCAACGCGCTCCGCCGGACATTAGGCCAAATCGCGCAACAGCTCGGCCCTATTCGGGATCATCATGTTCTAGCCATAACGTTTTACGCCCTCGCCAAACAATCAGCCGCCGTGGCAGCATCGCCTCTAACGTCCGAGGAAGATGCCTGTCTGACCTCGGCACAAGCCCAACTCGCCGATGTCCAAGGGAAGCTGGCCCCGTTACGACGCCCGAGCGATGATCCGGTTGAACTGCACCATGCCATGCGCCGGAGCCGTCGGACCATGCGTCGACGCCGGCCAAAGGATTGGAAAACCGCCTCGGCCGCGTCGATTCATACCTTCAGATCAGCTGTTATCGTCTGCGCCTGTCAGGCCCATTTTCTTCGTGGCATCATCGGACAGCCCAAAAAATCCCGCCTCGAATGGCTGAACACGCTTCGTTCTCATCTTGGCGACTTCAACGATCTTGATCGCCTGATGACTTATTCCCGACGGAACAATGGCCCACCCGAACTGACCGTAACGGCTAAGGTTATGGCGCGCGCTGTCAAACGACAGGCCGCCCTGCGGCGGAACCTTCAACGCCTCACCTGACGCCTATTCTCCCTTTTTCGGGAAACGTGCATCCGATTCCACGACGTTCAGATCCATATGGTTGCGCATATAGCGCTCGGATGCTTTTTGTAACGGCTGGAAATCCCACGGATAATAATGGCCATTGCGGAGCGCTTCATACACCGCCAGTCGGCGAAGCTGCGAACGACGAACCTCGTCATCATAGCGGGCAAGGTTCCACCGCTCCGCTACACGCTCCTCCAACCGAAAACGGATGGACGCATACTGCGGATCCTCGGCTAGATTGTCGGTTTCATGCGGATCACGAACCAGATTGAACAGCTGCACCGGATCATGGCCCGCGATACAGAGCTTATAATCCCCTTCCCGCACCATCACCATCGGCGCAATCGAACCCTCAGCCGCGTATTCGACACGCACGACCGGATCGGACCGCTCGCCGCCGTTCAGAGCTGACATCAGGCTCGAACCATCAAGGTCATCCGCCAAAGCCCCGATGTCGATATCGGCCAAATCCATCAAAGTCGGCAATAGATCGAGCGTTGAAGCGGGTGCGGAAACTGCGCGCGGTTTGAACCGTTCCGGCGCATGGATCATGAAAGGCACACGGGCCGAGCCATCGAAAAAGCTCATTTTAAACCAGAGTCCCCGCTCGCCCAGCATGTCGCCATGGTCCGAGGTGAACACGATAATCGTATCCTTATCCAACCGACAATCTTTGAGCGTCTGCAGAATCTCGCCAATCTTGTCGTCCAGATAAGAGATATTAGCGGCATAAGCGCGGCGGCTATCGGCGACCATCTCGGGCGTCAGCTGATAATTGCGCCAATCCGACATGTCGAACAACCGCTTTGAATGAACGTCCTGCTCGGCATAGGGAATGTCAGGAACGGTGAGCGGTGGAAGGGAACCCTCTGGATAAAGGTCCCAATATTTCTTACGCGCCACATAGGGGTCATGCGGATGGGTAAAACTCACCGTTAGGCAAAACGGGCGATCCTGGTCGCGGCGGGCATATTGATAAAGCCGCAATTTGGCATGATAGGCCACTTCGTCATCATATTCGAGCTGGTTGGTGATTTCCGCTGTTCCGGCATTGGTGACCGAACCGAGGTTATGATACCACCAGTCGATCCGCTCCTCCGGTTTCGTCCAATCGGGTGTCCAACCAAAATCGGCCGGATAGATATCCGTTGTCAGGCGTTCTTCGAAACCGTGGAGCTGGTCGGGGCCGACAAAATGCATCTTGCCGGAGAGTGCTGTGCGATAGCCAGCCCGCCTCAGATGATGTGCAAAAGTCGGGATCGACGATTGAAATTCTGCCGCATTGTCATAAACGCCTGTCCGCGACGGCAATTGTCCGGCCATGAAACTGGCGCGCGAAGGGGCGCAGAGCGGGCTAGGGCAATAGGTCGTTGTAAACCGGACGCTTTCTTCGGCGAGCTTGCGCAAGATCGGCGTCTTCAAAAAGGGTGCAGGCCCGTCGGGGAACCACGTACCGTTCAGTTGATCGACCATAATGAGCAGAATGTTGGGCCGCTTTTGCGCCATGATGGGAACCTGCATGGTGTGAATGACAATTCTCGTTGTTTTGCCATAGCGCGCCTGGCCGGGCTACCGGGTGCTTGAAAGCGACATGGACGTACCAATTCCGGCCATCCCATCCTGCCTCTTGCGTAGCGCTCGAAGGCATATCATCATACCCCAAATGAAAGCCCTCAAAGCCGGTGAGTTTGGTATTGTGAACGTTTCCCGCGCATCAAAATCGATCGTGCGACAGCTGGAATGGCCGACGATGGCCCTCATTGTGCTCATTTATGGCGGATGGCTTGCGATCACTTGGTATGCGACGGTACTGCCTTGGTGGCTGGTAACCCTTATCGGATCGATCCTGATCGCCTGGCATTCCTCTTTGCAGCACGAATTGATCCACGGCCACCCAACGCCTTGGCGCGCGATCAACCGGGCCCTAGCCTTTCCGCCTTTATCGCTCTGGCTACCCTTTGAACTTTATCGCCGCTCTCACCTTGTCCATCACCGCGACGAACGCTTGACCGATCCGCTTGACGATCCCGAATCCTATTATTGGACCCAAGAGCATTGGGAAAGGCTTGGTGCCTTTGGAAGGCTCTTGCTCCACCTTCAGACGACACTACTGGGACGCCTGATGATCGGGCCTGCATGGAATATTGGCCATTTTCTGAATGCCGAATTTCGTTTGGTATTGGGCCCTAAGCACGCCAATATTCGGGTATGGATGATCCACATCATGGGATGCGCGGCGGTGCTGTGGTGGGTCCATACCGTATGCGGCCTTTCCCTTCTCTTTTACTTTTTTGGCATCGTGTATCCAGGAACATCGCTCCTGCTCGTCCGTTCCTTTGCTGAACATCGCGCCGCCAATGGCATCGCCGAGCGGACTGCTATCGTTGAAAACGCGCCCGTTTTTGGTCTGCTTTTTCTCTATAACAACCTTCATGCCGCCCATCACGCCGCGCCGATGATGCCATGGTATGAAATCCCCGCTTGGTATCGCGTCAACCGTGCGCGATTGATCGAGGAAAATGGCGGTCTTGTTTATGATGGCTATCTTGATGTTGCGCGTCGCTACTTTCTGAGACGGCACGATCGGCCCGAGCACCCTACAAACCGGGCTCCGTACGCTCCGGTTGCACCGCGATGAGCGACCACCTCGCCGGATTGCCGATGTATGACTTCCCCGAGCTTCGGGATGCAACCGATGCCTTCTGGGTGATTTTGGCCAAGGAATTACGGTCCCGCGGCTTTGACGACATCCCTGCGCACTTGACCCGCCAACACGATCTGCCGAGCCTTTGGTCGGACGACCGCCTCGTTTTTGGACAAACTTGCGGCTATCCGCTCTCAATCGGCATGTGCGGTAAGGCGCAGATCGTCGCTACCCCCGTCTATAATGCGCCCCGATGCGATGGTCCGCGCTATGGCAGCGTATTGATTGTGCCAGCCCGCTCAAATTTTTTTACACTCGCTGACCTGCAAGGCACAAAGTGCGCCGTCAATGCCAGCGACAGCAACACCGGCATGAATCTGCTCAGGGGCGCCCTTGCAGACATCGGTGCCAAAGCTCCTTTCTTTGCTCAAGTGATCGAAACCCACGCCCACCGGACTAGCCTCGCCTGGGTAGCAAAGGGCGATGCCCAATTGGCGGCGATCGACGTGGTTAGCTTCGCCCATTTCAACCATATCGCGCCAGACCTGACAAAAGCTGTGCGGGTGATCGGCGAAACCCGCAAAACGCTGGGCCTACCCTTCATAACCTCGTCGAAAACCTCGGCAGAAGGTCTAGCCATTCTGCGAGGAGCGCTGAAAGCTGTTGTTGAGCATGAACCCCGTTATCAAGCCCTTGATCGGTTGTTTATAACCGGATTTCAAATCATGCCGGACCACGCTTATGATGAGATCCTGGCATTGGAAGCCGATGCCGCCGCCCGATCTTATCCCAAACTCGCTTAGAAGCGAGCCATAAAAAACGCGGCTAGGATAGACCAGCCGCGCTTTATAATCGATTCGTGGGCCAAGGCCCGAAGGCCTTTCAAGGCTTTTGTTTATCGCAGATCGGTAATTTTCGTGACGGCATCCATCATGGTCTGGATAGCGCGGGCATTGCCGTTATAAATCTGCTGGGCGGTAATCACGCTCATCAGTTCCGACGTTATATTGACGTTGGACTGCTCCAACTGGCCCGACATGATATTACCGGCACTTGGTGCGCCCGCAGGCGTAATTGTCGCTGCACCGCTCGCGCCCGTTTGCGCAAACAGATTACCGCCCGTGTCTTTAAGGCCGGCATCGCTCGGAAAGTTGGCGAGAGCAATAAAGCCCATCGTGTAGGTCGCGCCGTTAGAATAGCTCGCCATCACCTCACCCTTGGCCGAGATCGACACGCCCTGCATTAAGACTGGCGCAAGGCTGCCTTGAATGGTCACAGCGGCCGTACCTTTGGTCGGTGCCTTATTCGTATATTGCGGCTGAACCAGAGCCCCGTCACCTTCGGCGGCCGTGAATTGCATATCCACATTGTTATTGGCGTCGATGGTAACGGTGCGCAATGGATAGGCGGTCTGCAAGGCTGTTTGAATTTTATTCGCAACGGTTGCTGCTGTATCACCAGCGCTGACATTGACCGTGATACCCGCGACATTGACACTCGCATCAGCCGTGGCGGCCTGAATGGAAATCTGCTCCACTTTTTGGGTCGTTTGACCGATAGAGGCTTTCGTCACAGTTCCAAAAGATTCGCCGGGTTTGTTTGAACCCGACTGGATAGCAACGCTGCTGCCAACCACCTGTCCATTTGCATAGGTAAACGTCAGTGGACCGCCGTTTGCACCTTCCGTGACATTTGGGATGTCTGCCGAAGGCACGGAGTTACCATTGGCAGCATTTGTAATCGCGGCATTGATCTGGTTGACCAAATCCGCCGGATTGGTCGAAGATGCCGTAATGGATACTGAGAGCGGCGTACTACCGATCACCGGCACCGAGATTTGATATGTATCACCGATAGCAACGCTGATCGGCAACGTCGCGGTCTGCACTTCAGCGGATGCCGAGAAAGGGGTCGTCGTTGAAACCGATGGCGAAATAGCGACCGGCGTGTCAACCGAAAGCGCCGCTACGCCGCCCTCCGAGGCTGCAAAGACAACCTGAACCTGGGAGTTGTCGCCGGTACCGGTAACGGTAACGGTACGATGAGCGAAGGCCGGATCGGCAGAAAGTGTGCTTTGTACTTTTGCCGCGATTTGTGCGGTCGTATCGCCCTGCTTAATCGCAACGGATACACCACCAACATTCAGATTGCCGCTGGCCGCTGCGGGACCACTGAACGAAAGAACTTGCGTTTCTTGTCCCGCAATCGTTCCATCCGGAAGCGTCGCACCATTGTTAAACTGCGGGGTAACCTGCAATGCAACGGGAGCCGCGGTTGTATTGGGTGCCATAATGGCGTTGCCGTTGGCATCAACATTACCGGTGTTCAAAGCCCCGTAGCCGATCAGCTGATTGCCAGCCGGATCAACAATGAAGCCATTGGCATTCAGCCCAAAACTACCTGCACGCGTGAACGAGAAATTATTGCCCGTTGCCGAAGGATCTCGAACAAGAAAATAGCCGCGGCCGTTGATGGCCATATCGGTAACCCGACCCGTTGTCTCCAGCGAACCTGCCGTGGTATCGCGCGATACGGCGCTGGTGACCACGCCACTACCGACCGCCGTCGCAGGATTAGAGGCTGGATCATTGGAGAAGACGTCAGCGAAATTGGCCGTTGAGCGCTGAAAGCCCAGCGTGCTCGCGTTGGCCAAGTTGTTGGACGCAACGTCCATCGTCTTTTGTGCGGCATCAAGGCCTGCGATAGAAACTGAGAGCATATCAAATCCTCCGATTGCAAAACTGTCTGACCCAGTTCAGCAAATCCCGTGCCAATTAATCGGCTCTGTCTGATTGTTCTCGTCAAAAATCGTCGATGGGGTGGCTAAAACTTTTTCAACCGCACCCGTCTTCATAGTTGTGATGATGAAAGGGACGACACAATGCTGCACCAGAACGCGCTGAGAGCTTATGAGCAAGTTGGACAAGACTTTCTGGTCGAGGGAGCAAGCCGTCATCGGCTCGTTGAAATCCTATTCACCGAATTGTTGGCCTCACTGGACCGCGCCCTGCTCGGTATCAAGGTCGAAGATCGCGCGGCACAGTCTGCCGGTGTTACCAAAGCTCAGGTTATCGTCTACTCGCTGAATGCCAGCCTCGACTTCGAGCGCGGCGGTTCCGTTGCCCATTCCCTCGCCGAACTTTACGAGTGGGCCCGCCAGCAACTGATCGCCACCAATCGCGACAAGCCGACCGAGCGTCTTACGGCCGTTCGGGCTGCCATGTCGGAAATTTCCGAAGCCTGGTCATCGATCGCCGGAAAGGTTGACTAACTTATTCCGGACGACCGATTGAGAATTTGCGCATTTTCTCGATCAGCGTTGTCCGCTGGATACCCAGAAGCCGGGCGGCGGCCGAAACCGACCCGTCAGTATCGGCCAGCGATACACGAATAAAATCGGCTTCCAATCCTGAAATGTGATCTTTGAGACTAAATCCGTCCGGCGATGCCAAAAAGTGCCGGATCACATCATCCCGGTTGGCGCCCATCGGCGCAGGAACCATGCCGCCCGCCTCCGCTTCAATCGCATCGACGACGGCCTCATCGGATGCAAATTCCGCCAAGGCATCCCACAGCGCATCCTGTTCTTCCGCAATTTCACGGGGCTGCCCGGGGAACAGCAATTCGGACATCAGATCGCCGTCAATGCGCCGATCGGCATAAAGCGCACCTGCTCGTTCCAAAATATTACGCAATTCGCGAACATTGCCCGGCCAGTCGTGGGATTTGAGCACGTTGACTGCGCTATCGGTCAGCTCTGGTGCTTTTGGGAAGCCCTGTGCCTCGAACCGCTTAATAATGGAGCCTATCAGCGTTGGAATATCTTCGAGCCTATCCCGCAGTGGCGGCAGCATGATCGGAAAGACATTGATGCGGTAGAAAAGGTCTTCGCGGAATTTCTGTTCATCGATCATGACTTTGAGGTCACGATGGGTCGCGCAAACAAACCGGACATCGACGGCAATTGGCTTGGAGCCGCCGACGCGGGTAAAGGTTCGCTCTTCGATCATCCGCAAGAGCTTGACTTGCATATCCAACGGCATGTCGCCGATTTCATCGAGAAACAGCGTTCCACCGGCTGATATCTCCATCAATCCGGCCCGCTCGCGCATGGCGCCCGTAAACGCACCCTTTTCGTATCCGAACAGTTCACTTTCCAGCAATTCCCGCGGAATGGCTCCGCAATTGACCGGAACAAAAGGCCCCGACGCCCGGCTCGACCGATGATGGATCGAACGAGCCACAATTTCCTTACCGCTACCGGATGGCCCCTGAATGAACACCGTCGAGCCGAGAGGCGCTATTTTCTCCACCATATCCGCCACCGAACGCATGGCGGGACTTGGTAATTGGAGAAACTGAGAAAAATCCTGTTGAGACACGCATTACCCTCGAACAACGCAAGACTGTCGACTCTTTGACGGATACTCACACTTGTCAGTGTTTTTTACACGCGATCATTTCGAAAAGGTTGCCAAGGAGGATTACCGACACCTCTTTTTATGCGTTTAAGATGGATTTTTCGAAAAAATTAAAAAAAATTTACAGAAAATTTATTAAATTTAACAAGAGGTTAAGATCAGGTAACGCTTTTGATGGGGTCAATTAGGGGCCAAATCAGAAAAAGTTGGCAAGATCGTTGCTTTCATAGTCTCCGAGCGGCACAGCCCGAAGGAGCTACCTATGAAAACGGTTTTATGCATCAATGACAATCTCGCCGATAGCGAAGCATGGGCTACCCATCTTCACATGCATGACTATGAGACGGTATCCACCGATCTCAAGTCGCTTGCGTCGATGAAAGCCGATGGATGGACAAGAACGGGTCTGCTCCTCTCGCACGATGCCGCCAAGACGCTGGCCGCCGATACCGTGGGTCTTGCCGGATGGTGCCGCAAACTGAAAGCCGACCGGATTGTTGTTATCGACAAACCCGGCGAGTCCTTCTCGGTCAAGGGCGAGTTCAACGGGTCCCTGCTGCGGATTACTCCTTCAAAATCCAACTGGCGCTATTCAGCCGAAGTTGCCGCCCGCTTTCTTGATGGCGACCAGAACGTGGCCGCGGGCGATCCCCAGACCTTTAACCTTCTCCGCCTTGCCGCCCGCGTCGCGTTGAGCGACGTAACGGTCATGCTTGTTGGTCCAACCGGCACCGGCAAGGAAGTGATCTCTAAATATCTTCACAACTCATCCAAGCGGAGCCGCGAGGCTTTCATTGCGGTCAACTGTGCGGCCGTCCCCGACACCATGCTCGAAGCCCTGCTGTTCGGCTATGAAAAGGGTGCGTTTACCGGCGCCCATACGCCGAATAAAGGAATTTTTCGGGCAGCTGATGGCGGCACCTTGTTGCTCGACGAAGTTTCCGAAATGGCACCGCACCTACAGGCCAAATTCCTTCGCGTGTTGCAGGAAAAGGAAGTCACCCCATTGGGCGGCTCAAAGCCTGTTCCGGTCGATGTCCGCGTGATTGCAACCTCGAACCGCTACATGATGGACGAAGTCAAAACCGGCCGCTTCCGCGAAGACCTTTATTACCGGCTTAACGTGTTCCCACTCGCTACACAGGCCCTGTCCGACCGTCCGGGCGACATTCTGCCGATCGCTATTCTGCTCTTGTCCAAGCACACCGGTGGTTACCAGAACATCCCAGAACTGTCGGTAGCAGCGATCGAAAAGCTCGAAGCCTATGCATGGCCGGGCAATGTCCGCGAACTTGAAAACGTGCTTCAACGTGCCTTGGTTCTCGCTGGCGGTCAGATGGTCGAACCCGAGCATTTAATGATCGAGATGCATGAAAACGGTGCCCGTCTTTCCGATTTCGAGCCGCGCGCTCGTTTGCATGCGGTCGCAGGCTAATCCTCCATCCTTGCAATGATAAAAGAAGAGACCTCACCCATGATCCCTTCAAGTTCCATTGGCCTTTCTACGGATATTTTATCGCGGGCGACACCGAAGCTCCGCCCCTTTGAAGGTGGCTCGGCCACCGACTTTGGTAGCCAGTTGCGCAAGGCCGTCGATGAAGTCGCCAAATCGCAAAATGATGCCGACAGCGCGATGAAATCCTTCGAGTCCGGCGACGAAGTCGACGTCACTAAAGTGATGCTGGCCCGCGAAAAGGCCTCCATCGCTTTTGAAGCGACGCTACAAGTCCGAAACAAATTGCTCAGCGCTTACAAAGACATCACCTCGATGCCGGTCTAACGACGGCTTTGACTGACGGTAACACGGGATAGATACAATGACGGATGCAAATGTTGTAACAGTCGCCTCGACCGTACCCATGCAGGTACGTCTGACACAGGGATTGTCGACGCTGCGCAATTTCATGCGGCAGCCTGCCGTGATGCGGTCGGCACCGATGATTCTGGTTGCAGCGGTTGTTGCTGTCGGCCTCATGATCATTCTCGTCATGAAAGACCCAGCCTATGTGGTCCTTTTTCCTCAATTGGAAGAAGGTGACAAGGCAACCATTTTGCAAACCCTCTCTGATAAGGGCGTAAAAGCGCGCCTTGATACCTCAACCGGTCAGATGACCGTGCCGCGGGCTGATTTCTATAAAGCCAAAATGTTGCTTGCATCGGCTGGTCTGCCTAAGGCTTCGGCTTCGGGCTACGACCTTTTGGGCCAAATGCCACTCGGCACCAGCCGTTCGGTTGAATCGGCAAAATTGCGGCAGGCGCAAGAAACCGAGCTCGCCCGTTCGATCATGGAAATTCAGGATATAGAATCCGCTCGCGTTCATTTGGCCGTGCCGGAGCGTTCGGCCTTTATCCGCGAGCAAGTTCCGCCATCCGCGTCAGTTGTGCTGAAATTGGCCACCGGCCGCGCTTTGGGTCCCGGACAGGTCCAGTCGATTGTTCATCTGATCAGCGCCAGCGTCTCCTACATGCCAGTCGAGAACGTCACCGTTGTCGACCAATATGGCAATCTGCTCTCAACACCGAAGCAGGACAACGATATCGGACTAACGTCGCAACAGCTCGATCATAAATCACGCGTCGAAAAAATGTTGCGCGAGCGCATCATGAACCTCCTTGTTCCGATCGTTGGCGCGGGCAATGTAAACAGTGAAATCAATGTCGATATGGATTTCACCCGCAGCGAACAGACGCAGGAACTCTTTGACCCGCAGCAGCAGGCCATTCGCAGCCAGCAGGATTCGCTCCAGGAAAGCGCCGAAGGCCGCGCCCGTGGCGTTCCCGGCACGACGGCGAACCAGCCTCCTCCGACGCCAACGATTTCAACCCAACAAGGCGCAGATGCTTCCAGCACGGACCAGAATAAAAACCGGTCCAGCACCTCTGTGAAAAATTTCGAAGTCAGCCGCGATGTAAAATCGACACGGGCAGCGTTAGGAGACATCAAGCATCTTTCCGTGGCCGTCGTGCTGCGGTCGATGATGACCACAGACGCCGATGGCAAGCCGATTGAAAAGGTGATGTCGGACGACGACCGGACCCATTTGACTGATCTGATCCAGCAGGCCGTCGGCTTCGCTGCCGAACGCGGCGATAAGGTAACGCTCATCCAGAGTTCGTTTGCCCAGGAACAACCCGCCGTCGAGCGCTCCTGGTATGATGCTCCTTGGGTAGAAGACGCGATCAAGGAATTGGCCGTCCTTATTATCCTCGCCATCATTGTCCTTGGCGCCCTGAAACCCTTCTTGACCCGCTTGATGACGATGTCGGATGTCTCGGTAGCCGGCAGCGAGCTGACCCTTGGCGACGGCGATACGGTTGAAGTCCGCGAAGGTGAGACGCTGGATGACATCAAGGCCCGCCTGAAGCCGAAGAAGAGCGGCATCAATGTGGACCTTCTTGACACTGCCAATACCTATGACGACAAGATTGCTCTCATCCGGATGCTGGTTGGCGATGACTCGGGCCGCGTGACGGCTGTGCTCAAATCGTTAATCCAAAAAGATGTAAGCTGAGTCGAGTTGAGTTGAGTGAGAGTAACGACCGATGGCTGAAGTAGCAGAAGCAAACGCCCTATCCGACATTCAGGCCGCTTATGACCTTTTGTCGGGAACCCAGAAATGCGCCATCGTGATGCTTCTTCTGGGTGAGGAAGAAGCCTCCGAAATCCTGAAAAACCTCTCGCCAAGGGAAGTGCAGCAACTCGGCACGGCCATGTATTCGGTGGCCGATGTTGACCAGCGAACCGTCAATATGGTGCTTGACGAATTTTTGGCGATCATCAAAGCGCAGACCAGCATCGGCCTCGGCGCCGACACCTATATTCGGCGCGTTCTGACCAAAGCGCTGGGTGAAGATAAAGCGGGCAGTATTCTGACGCGCATCACGCCATCGTCATCGACCAAGAACATCGAAATCCTGCAATGGATGGATGCGCGTTCCATTGCTGAAATGATCGGTGGCGAACATCCGCAGATCATCGGCATCATTATAGCCCATCTCGATTATGCCGTCGGTGCCGACGTCTTGGTGCTACTGCCCGAAGAACTCCAGCACGAAGTGCTCAAGCGAATTGCAACGCTTGATTCGGTTCAGCCGGAAGCCATCGCCCAGCTTGAGCGCGTCATGCAGCTCCAGTTCCAGGCCAATACATCGCTGCGCGCATCGAAGATCGGTGGTATAAAGGCCGCTGCAAAGATCATGAACTTCACCAAGACGGCTACCGAACAGCGCATCATGCGCTCGCTGGCCAAAGCCGACAAAAATCTCATGTCGGATATTCAGGAAAACATGTTCACCTTCGACAATCTAATCGCCGTCGATGACAAGAGCATGGGTGTGCTGCTGCGCGCCGTTGACCCGAATTCGCTCGCCATTGCCTTGAAAGGGGCCGATGAGAGGCTTCGCGACAAGATTTTCGGCTGCATGTCCTCGCGTGCCGCCGCGTCCATTAAGGACGAAATCGAATCGAAGGGACCGATGCGCATCACCGAAGTGCTCGAAGCCCAAAAGCAGATCATTGCGGTTGCCCGTCAGCTCTCGGACGCGGGCACCATGATGCTGGCCGGACGAGGCGACGACTATGTCTGAGCCAACGTCCCGCCGACTTCGCCCAAAAGACGCGGCGCTGTTTGCTAAAACGGGTGGCGAGTTCGCCGAAGAGAGCCGGCTGACGGCACCCAGCGATGGCGGCTTTGTCGCATGGGGAAAGACATCGTTCAAAGTCGTTGACGAAGGCGAGCTTTTTCCCCCCTCTGACGATTATATCCCCGAAGAAGTCCCCGAAGAAGTAAAACCCGAAGCACCTGTTGACGCCGCACCTCAGCCGTCGGCACAAGACGCTCCATCCTCGAACAACGCTCCTGTAGCGGCGAGCGAACAGCCGCTCGAGACCTTTGTTCCGCCGCCGCTCATCCAGGAAACGCCAGTTAGCAGTGCCGATATTATTGCTGAAATGGAAAAGGCCCGGGAAGATGGCCGCGCCATTGGCTATCAGCAAGGCATCACCGCCGCCCGTCAGGAATTGGCCGACGCTCTGGCCGCGCTCCGCAGGCTGGAAGAAAAATTAATACCGTCAGCCGAAGAAGTCCTTGAAAAAAATACAGCGATCATTGCCCAGCATGTCCGCAGGATCGCGCAAGACCTCGCGGGCAATGTCTTTGCCACGATCCCCGACATGTTCATCGAGCGGATTCGTAAATCAGCCGATATGTTCACCCGCGCCGGTAGCGAATTTACTTTGGCCATCAATTCAAAAGACGCCCAATCGTTGATGCCTGCGCTCCGCGGCGACGATCTCTTCAAAAGCATCAAAATTCTGGAAGATTCCAGCCTGCCCAATGGAGGCTTTCGGTTGACAGGACGCGACCTCGAAGTCGAAGACGTGCCGGAATTGCTCGGCCTGGTCGAGGAAGTGCCATGATCGATATGACGGCCAAGCTCGACAAAGAGCTGTCGATCATGCGCGGCACCCGCACGATTAATGCGGTAGGTCGGGTCAAACGGTTTGACGGCCAAATCGTCCACGCCAGCGCGTTTCCCGCCGCCGTCGGCAATGAATGTCGCATTGAATGTGGCGACGGCCAATGGGCCGAAGCAGAAGTCATCGGTTTTCTCGACGATTACACCGTGCTCGTGCTGACCGGCGGGCAAGCGGCGTTGGTCGCAGGCGCACGGGTGGAAACCATTCGTCGGGTCGATGTCGTGCCTGTCGGCGAAGCCTTGCTCGGGCGGGTTCTGGATGGCGCCGGTAAAGCGCTTGATATGAAGCCCGACCCCGTCTTGCGGGAAATCTGGCCTTTGAAGGGGGAGCGCGTCAATCCGCTTCGCCGTCGTCCTGTGCGGGAGCCGATCGATACCGGTGTACGGGCCATCAATGCGCTACTAACTTTGGGCCGCGGCCAAAGGGTTGGCATTATTGCCGGCTCCGGTGTCGGAAAATCGTCGCTTTTATCGGCCATGGCCCGCTTCACCTCGGCCGAAGTTGTCATATTGGGCCTGATTGGCGAACGTGGGCGGGAAGTGGCCGGCATGGTCGAGGAACTTTCGGCTTCGCCCAGCTTTGCGCATACGATTGTCGTCGCCGTCCCTGCCGATCAATCTCCTGTCTTGCGCATCCGCGGCGTCCACCGTGCGACGGCCTATGCCGAATATTTCCGCGCGCAGGGCAAGAGCGTGTTGTTGATGATCGATTCGCTGACCCGCGTCGCACATGCCCAACGCGAATTGGGTCTGGCCCTTGGCGAACAACCGACGACCAAGGGATATCCGCCATCCGTCGTATCCCTGATCGGCCAGTTGCTTGAACGCTCGGGCCTTGATGGCGATACCAGTGGCGCAGTAACGGCCATCTATACCGTGCTGGCTGATGGTGACGACACCACCAACGATCCCATCGTCGACTCGGCCCGTGCCATTCTCGACGGCCATATTGTTTTATCCCGCAAACAGGCCGAACAGGGCATTTATCCGGCAATTGATCTGTCCGCCTCGATCAGCCGCACCATGTCGGACTGCGTTTCGTCGGCCCACCTGCTGCGTGCCCGCAAATTCCGGCGCTATTTAAGTCTTTACGAGCAAAACCGTGATCTGATGATGCTGGGCGGCTATCAGGCCGGCCAAGATCCAGAATTGGACCATGCCTTCGCGATCAATCCCGCGCTCGTCAATTTCATCAGCCAATCCACCACGGAGCGAAGCGGTCTTGTCGAGAGTGATGCCCGGCTTCAGGCGATCATCCCATGAAAACAGCTCGAATCACGCGGTTGGCCGCGCTCAAACGTCAGGTGGAACTGCAAAAATGGCTCGGTGAAAGCAGTCGCCTCAATGCGGAAATTACCCGTCTGGATGAACGGATCGAGCAGGTTGTCGTGCTCAAAAATGTCTATGACGAGCAGCTTCGACAGCCCTCCTTGACGGCTCAAGAACTGATCGGCATCCGCATCGTCGATAGTCATTTGAACGACCGACGACAAATCGACCAGAACCGGCGGGAATTGCTGCGAAACGAACGCGTTCGCGTGGCTGTCATGTTGGCAGCCAAAAAGAACGAGGTCGATTCGCTCAAATCCGAAGCCAACCAATTGAAGCGTGCCGAAGCTGAGGAACGCTTGGAACACCAACAATCCTTGATGCCCGCCCGCCGCGTATGATGCTTGGCATAAATGTTGCTGGACAAACCCGACGCGCCCTATCGCCGATGGGTGTAGACAAGACATGGAAGGACGACAGGTTTGGTTGAGGCTTTGACGGTGCAGGCAGGAGCGGGTAGCCGCGCCCCGGGCGATCTCATCGCCACGGACCGCCAAAGCACGCCCGCATCGGGCGGCCTGATTTTCGACCTTGTTGCCCTTGCCGCAAGCTTGCCCGGCGCAGGTAAAGTAAAGGCCACGCCAACACCAACCAGCGATGCAATCGCTACAAATGCTGGAGCCGATCAAGCGGCTTTGGCCGGAACGGCCGATCCCCTTCCCCTGACTAAATTGGCAGCGTCAGAACCTGCAACCGACAAGGCTCCCGTATCGGTCGACGCATTGGTGGCAATGGATAAGGCAGCGAAGCAGGGGCTTGAAGCCCGCTTATTCGTGCCCAAACCGGAAACGGAATGGTCGATCCATATTCTACCATCGACGCAGCAGCCATCAGTCTCACTCACAGGCCCGACCGATCTCTCGCCGCTTCCAGCGACGGACACCAGCTTAGTCGCTCCCGAACCAACCGTTTCCGACGCCGTTACAAGCGAGCCCCTACCGTCCGATTCCGCGTCGCCAACAACGGATCCGGTGACATATGCCAATAGGGCAACGCCCCCCACAGAACCGGCACTTGCGGAAATACCGACGCCGATAGCTGTGATTGCCAAAGTCGAGGCACAAATAGTCGCCGTGACGGTGCCTGATGCCTCCAATAGCGCGGTCGCGCAGTCGGTTGTCGAAAATGACGTTTCGGCGGCTCGGGTCGTCCCGGCCATCATAACGGCAGAGCCTCCTCTCGCGCCCGAAGCCTCGACCGAAGTCATCCTTGGACCGACAATGGCCAATGCAGACCCGTCCGTACGATTAGCGATTGCCTCAACCGCACAGCTGACGTCAACGCCGCCGTCAACCCAGACGGTTCCTGCAGCCGATACCGCCCGTTCCTCTCGTTCAGAGACCGCAAGCGGAGCCACCCCGCACCTTTCAATAAGCCTCCGTCGCGCAGGCGGACCGTCGCTCGCTCAGTCGCATCCGATCAACGTCAAGCCTGCGCCAACTTTCGATATACCTCAGCCCGCGCCGGCTACCATCTTGCCGACTTCCGACAGCACGCCTGACGCCTTTTCAAGCCTTGGATCGGCGGCCCCGATAGCGTATTCAACACCACCCGTTGAAGTTCCGAACGCTCCTCCAAGCCGATCCTCGACTGCGCCGACGAGTCTCGGACCAACGGTGCCAAGGGATGCTCTTTCATGGAAAGCAACGGCCACTATTCCGGCATCGGCTTCCAGTCCGGTGATCGGTCAGGCCGAGCCAACGTCTAAAAAGGCGGGCCCTAAGGCCGATCATCGCGTAACAGAAAGCGTCGAGCCCGTTGCTCCTCCCGTTGTGGTACCAAACGACTCGGTAATCTTGACCATGCCAGTCCTACCACAAGGAACACCGACTGAATCCGCCCAACCCTCGGAAATGGTACCCAAAGATGATACCGTTCTAGTATCTGGTGATGACCGTCGGAACGCCCCGCAGCAGCGTCCGGACCCTAAGCCGACAGCGTTTTTCTTGCCGCCTGCCAAATCCGTTACACCAGCACGCACGGCCGACAAGGCACCGACGTCGGCCGAAAGCACCGTTCAGGGCGAAACTGCGCCGAAGGCAACCCCATCGGGCGACAACACCACAAGCTTGGAAAAGAGCGACAACACGGCATCGGATCAAAATCCATCCGGAAGCCCAGACCCGCACGAATTTATAGCCTCGACGAACCAATCGAGCCCAGTTTCGGAGGGCAGCACGCCTTCCCTTATTCCCTCGACCTTCGAGCAAGATCTTTTAACCGTCGCGCAAGGCGCTTCGGCAACATCTGCGGCAACGCTCGACGATCTGCCGTCGCATGTCACGGTTGAAGCGGTTTCTCTCCATTCCCTGGGCAAAAGCCACGAAGCCGAAAGTCCTTCTGCCCCCGCTGATGTTGCGCCAATCATCGTAAGTTCGCCTGTTGCGGATGACATGGATCACACCAGTGGCGTTATCGTCGACACCACCCGCTTTCATGCGTCGACATCATCTCAGGCCTTGCTATCAACGACGACGAACGGCGCTCCACCTGCGTCCTCCGCCATCCGCACCGATTCACCGAGCTTCATTGCCCAGCGCGATCGTGCGATGGAGCAGCAGATTATTGCTGCGATTCGGGGAGGACATGATGAAATCAGACTATCGCTTTATCCCGCCCAGCTCGGGCAAGTGACGATCAATATGGCGCTTGATGGCCAAAAAGTTCGCGTCGGGATGAAAACGAGCAATCGCGATGCCAGCACCGTGTTGTTGGGCGAGCGCCAACATCTGGCTACCTCCCTTGGCAACGAGGGCTTTACGCTTGAAAGTTTCGATGTCACCGATGACCGACCGCGTGAACAAACGCCGGACCGTCAAAAACCTGCAAATTCCCCAGCCGCTATCGGTCATACGACCGATAACAGCTTCTCACTCGATATCACCATCTAAGTAGGAACATAAAAATGGCCGCAGCCGCCCCCAAAGCCGCTCCGAAGGAAACTGAAGAAGGCGGAGAAAAGAAGAAAAGCCCGGTCATCAAGATCGTGATTTTCGTCATTGCCGGTATTGCCTTGATTGGCACCGGCTTTGGAAGCGCGCTCCTTTATATGAAGTTGACCAGCCCTAAGGATGAAAATCCCTTGGCAATCGTCATCGAGAAAAAGAGCGATGTGCCAGATCCGTCAGCCGAGCCCGCAGCCGAGGCGGAAGCACCCGGCACGCCCCACAAGGTGAAAGTTGGCGAAGCTCCAGCCGCCGGCGAGAAGAAGGGTGGCGAGGGCGCCAAGAAAGAGGGCGAGAAAAAGCCTGCTGAAGGCGAGAAAAAGGCGGCAGAAGGCGAGAAAAAAGGCGAGTCGAAGGGCGAAGCCAAGGGCAAGGCCATTCCGGAAGAGGAAAAATTCGTTACTTCTTATTACGAATTCCCAACACCGTTCACGACGAATTTGCGGAATTCGCGCAAATTCATTCAATGCGGTCTCGGTGTCGGCACGCAATATGATGCCACCGTCATCGAGAATTTAAAAAAGCACGAGCTCGCGATCCGCTCGGAAATCCTCTTGATTCTCAGCAATGAGACCGAGGCCGATTTGGCTGGCACCGACAACCGTAAGAAGGTTCAGGATCAAATTCGTGACGGAATCAACAGAGTTTTGCTTGAACGTGAACATTTTGGTGGGATCGAAAACGTTTTCTTTACCACTATGGTTATGCAGTAAGCGCACAGAATCGTGAGTGTGTAATCAGTCCTATGTCCAGTTCCCGTAAACTGAGTGATGAAGAAGTTTCCGCCCTCCTGGAGGGCGTGTCCGAAGGTATGATCAGCGCTGAAACCGGCGTTGCGCCGGAAAAAGAATATAAGAAATATGTTCTTGGCGCGGACGATATCAGTCTACTCGGCGATCTTTATACGTTGCGTCTCGTCAATGAACGGTTTGGTCGGCAAATCCGCAACATCCTTCTGCCGATGTTGCGTTTTGCGCCGCGGGTTAACACCATGCCGCCAAGGATTGCACGCTTCGACGAGCATTTGGCGACGTTTGATCCCTTTCTCAGCATGACGACCTTGCGGGTTGACGCGCTGAAGGGATCCATTCTGACCACTATTCCTGCCCGTTTGATCAGTATTCTGGTCAACAGCTTTTTCGGCGGGCGCGGCGACAGCAATGTTACCCGCGCAACCGAATTTACGCCCACCGAAGACCGGATCATTCAAATTGTCATTGAAGGAGCGATTTCAACGCTCAACGAAGCGTGGAAAGAGGTCTATCCGGCCCAATTCGAATTTATGACCAGCGAAATGAATCCCGCCTTCTTGTCCTTTTTGGAAGGCACCGAACAGGTCGTGATCTGTTCCTTCGCGATCCAGCTTCCTTTTGCCAAACAGGCCGTGATCGAGATTGTTTATCCGCTGCAGATGCTCAAACAAATTGCGCCGTTGCTACGCAGCAAGGTGCAGCGCATCGGTGATAATCGCGATGAAAATTGGGCTCGCCGTATGCGCGAGGCCGTGTTGGAGGTGACCCTTGAAATCGCCCCTCGCGTAGCTGAACCAAAGGTCGATATGACGCAACTGCTTCGAATTAAGCCGGGTACCATTATCCCGATCGAGGCCTTTGCGGACATCCCGATTTACATCGACGGACAAGCCATCTTCAAAGCTAAAATGGGTGAGAAAGACGGCAAAATGGCCGTCGCCCTTTTGTAAATAACACGACAGAAACGGACACACCCCATGTCGACAGACCCCGCACTAGACCAAGGCGAAGCGCCACAAGCATCGGTCCAGAATTTGCGTTTGCTTGAAAATATCGAAGTCAAACTGACCGTCGAAGTTGGCGGAACCCGGATAGCTATCCGTGATCTCCTCAAACTGAACGAGGGATCCGTGGTCGAGCTTGATCGGCTTGCGGGCGAACATCTCGATATTCTCGTAAATGGCACGCTTCTCGCAAAGGGAGAAATTGTCCTGATTGGTGAAAGCCTCGGGATCAGGTTTACGGAAATTATTTCACCTGAACAACGCTTACGGAGCATTTAGTGTCCAGTATCGCTTCGCTCCTTTCGGTTTTTGTCTTGCTCGGAGGCCTGATCGCCACCGCGTGGTTTTTGCGGCGCTACCGCGACCGCCTCAACAGGCACTTCACCCAAGGCCCGATGTCGATGCGCGGCATGCTGCATCTTGGAGACGGTGCGCGCGTCTATCTGATCGATGTTGAAGGCGTTTCTATGGTTTGTGGAGTCGGCCGCAACGGCATCGGGGCCATACAGACCATTGGCAGAACCAAACCCGAGGAATTTCATTTATGACTCGGCAAAAAGTCATTGCAGCAACCATCGTGGTGTTTGGCACGGCGACCGCAGCTTTCATGGTGCCGGCGCTTGCGGCCGATCAGTCCTTGTTCGAACTTCCGATGTTGAAGCTGCAAAATCTTCCTGCTGGCGGCCAATCGCTTTCGCTGTCCCTGCAGACGCTGATTCTCATGTCGGCGCTGACGATTCTCCCTTCCATGGTGCTGGTGACAACGAGTTTCACCCGCATCATTATTACGCTATCAATTTTGCGGCAGGCGATGGGAACCCAGCAAACGCCGCCCAACCAAGTACTGGTTGGGCTTGCCCTTTTCATGACGCTGTTTATCATGACACCTACAATCCGCGAAGTAAACGAGACGGCCTTCGCCCCCTATTCAGCCGGAACGATTTCGATCGAGGATGCGGGGAGCAAAACGGCCACGATCATGAAACAATTCATGATGCGCCAGACCCGCCAGAACGATATTTTGATGATTGCCGAATTGCGCGGGGACAAAGGGTATGACAGCCCGTCGGATGTGCCCTTTCTTGTGGCCGTTCCTGCCTTTCTGATCAGCGAGCTGCGCACCGCGTTTACAATCGGCTTTTTGCTGTATTTGCCGTTTCTCGTTATCGACATCGTGGTGGCCAGTATCTTGATGTCGCTCGGCATGATGATGCTATCCCCGATGCTGGTTTCGCTGCCCTTCAAATTGCTGATGTTTGTGATTGTCGATGGCTGGTCCCTCACGCTCTCCTCGCTTGTCGAGAGCTTCAGCCGGGGAGGCTAAGCCGTGCCCTACGAACAATTCATCGCGATTGGACGCGAAACACTCTTGAGCACAGTATTGACCGTGATGCCGGTGCTGGCCGCTGCATTGGCTGCAGGTTTATTGATCGGCATTATTCAGGCAGCAACTTCGATCAATGAGGCGACGCTGGCCTTTGTGCCTAAATTGCTCATTGTCGGCATTGTGTTGGCGCTTTCGGGTCCGTTCATGATCGCGACGCTGACAAATTATTTTCAAACCATCTTCACTGAAGTGAGCAAGGTAAACCGATGATCGTGCTCGACGCGCCTCATCTCCTTGATATGTTGGTTATTTTCATGCTGGTTTCGGTAAGAATCAGCGCGATGCTCATTTCTGCGCCGATGTTTTCCACCTCGTCGGTTTCCGTTCCCATTCGGGTTGTGATTGCCTTCTCGATTGCTGCTTTGATGCTGGAAGCCGTCAAAGCGCCAAAGATCGATATTTTGTCGGCTCAAGGGGCGCTGGCCATTGCCGGTGAGGCCCTGATCGGAACCACCATCGGCTTTATGTTCCAAATGGCGTTTTCGGCGATATCCATGGCGGGCGAGCATATTTCCTCGTCGATGGGTCTTGGCTTTGCGGCCATGATCGATCCGCAAACGGGTACTCAATCGCCCGTCATTACCCAGTTCATGACGGTGATGATGCTGCTTGTGTTCATGACCGTCGAAGGGCCACATATTCTCTTGCAGCAATTAGCAGCGAGCTTCCAAGCCATGCCGATTGGCGACGCGCTGTTGCGCCCCGATGCCATTTTGAATTTGTCAAAAGCAGGTGGCTTGATCTTCTCTGCGGCGCTCTTGGTGAGCCTGCCCATTATCCTAGCGCTGTTTTTGGTGACGCTATTGATCGGCATGCTCACCCGAGTCGCGCCACAACTTAACCTGTTCTCCGTCGGCTTTCCGATTTCGATCATCGCCGGCTTGCTGCTCATCATGATTGCCATTCCTAATTTAGCCAATGGCATGGCAGGCCTCATCGACGAGGCGGCAAAAAATTCACGCGCTATCCTTCTACCGGCTTCGGGAGGCTGATCGATGGCAGAAAGCGACGAAGGCCAGGAACGCACAGAAGAACCAACCGCCAAACGTCTGGAAAAAGCGCTTGAGGAAGGCGATGTCCTTGGCTCCCGCGATCTCTTGATCGCGGTGATCATGCTAGGGGGTGCGCTGCAATTAAGCATCGGCGGGCACTTCTATTTCACGCAGTTTTTGGGTGCCTTTCGTAATGGCATCGATATATCCGATGCGTTTCAGCGCGACCTGCCGCTCTTGAATGTCGTCGGTGAGCGGTTCGCCGATGTCATCCTGCCGGTCGCATGCTTTATCCTACCGCTACTGGTGTTGTTGTTCGTCGCCCAAATCGCGCTCGGCGGCATGCATTTCATTCCTCAAAATGCGATGTTCAAGGCCAGTCGGATTTCGCCCGCCACGGGCCTATCCCGTATGTTCGGCTCGGCTGCCTTTGTCGAACTCATCAAATCAATTGCTAAAATCGGGTTGGTCGGGGCCATCGGCGTCAGCTATCTCAACAGCCGGATGGCCGAAATTATGGCGATCAGCCGCCTTCCTTTCGAATCGGCGCTCGTGCAGGCGGGTTCTATTGTCACTTCGACGCTGATGATGCTGGTTCTGGGCACTGTTATCATTGCGGCCATTGATGTGCTCTATCAATGGAACAAGCACCATTCGCACCTGATGATGACAAAGCAGGAAATCCGCGATGAATCCAAAGAGTCGGATGGTTCGCCCGAGGTCAAGCAACGCATCCGCCAGATGCAGCGAGAAGCCGCAGACCGTGGCTCGGTTGCCAATATCAGCGATGCGCAAGTCATCATTACCAACCCGACCCATTTTGCCGTCGGCCTGCGCTACGATTTTGAAAAAGGCAGCGCGCCGAAAGTGGTGGTCAAGGGCACCGATCAGGTCGCTAAAACCATTCGCGAAATGGCCGCCGACCAGAAATTACCCGTTCTCGAATATCCCTTGCTCGCCCGCGCGATTTATTTCACGTCTGAGGTTGGCAGTGAAATTCATGCCGAACTTTATCGTGCCGTCGCAACCGTTTTGAGCTTCGTCTTGCATGCCGGTGCCGAGGGCGAAAAGCCCGAGATCGAAGTCCCGAAGGAGCTTCGATTTGATGGCAATGGCCGATCGATGGAGAAGTTGAATGTCGAATAACGCGACATCGTTTAGCCAGCATCGCGCCATGAGTGCTGTATCCTGCTTCGGTTGCAAGCACTTCGGTGTCACCCACCAGCCTGCCCGCCCGTATCAATGTCGGGCGTTTGGCCTAGCCTCTCGCCAACACCCGGCCCGCGACATTTTTAGCAACTCTGGGGAGGCCTGCCGCATGCGGTCAACGTCCACACTCACCCCCTTTGCCATGGAACGAGATCCATCATGAGCGCTCCCAAAAAACCAGCAACGCCCGCCGCCGTCAGCGAAGCCGAAGTGCGTCACGAAGTCGACGAACATCACGACGTCGAGGTTGAAACGGTAAAACCCGAGCCGGCAAAACCGGACCCATCGGCCTTAGGTTTGAAACCCGCCCGGATTCAACCTTCTCTCGACGAGTCCATCCAGTTGGCGCTCGCATCTGCTGGAACCGCTACCGACGCGTCGAAAGAAATCCAGCGGCTTAAAAAGCAGGTCAATGAACTGGTTGCGGGCAATTCACATTCGAACAAGGTTTTGCTGAGCACCGGCGTCATCTTTCTATTTATGGCCTCGGTGGCCTTGGGCGTCTCGGTCGCGTTCTATTTCAAAGCCATGAACCGCTTTGACTCGATAACCAACGTCAACCGCGATGCTCTGATGGCGTTTGCTGAGGAAGTGAACGCCTTCACCGAAGCCGCGACCCGCGTCGAGCAGGCGGCAACGGCCTCTGAAAAACGATTAGCCGCTCTTTCTGCGCAGCAAGAAGAAATCAAAGCCGCCATTCAGGGCGATATAGCGAACCAGCAAGCGGTCGAGGCCAAGCTCACGGAAAATAGCGACACAATCAATCAGATGCCGGGTGCAACCCGCAAGATCGTTGACGATTTGCTCGCTTCCAACAAACTCTTCATCGGCCAGGTCAGCGATGCGATGCGCGAACAAATCAAGGCGATGGAATCAGCCAATCCGAAGGTCGACATTGCCAAGCAATTTGAAGAAATTACCAAGGCCCAGCAGGCTGCGGCCGTCCGTACCGCAGCCATTAGCGCACAAAGAAATGCCAAGCCGCGCAAGCCGATTATTACCACCGACCAGATGATCAAATATCCATGACATGTGATCAATCCGCCGGGAGCTGGAACCCACGATGAGTACCGAAGTATTTTCCGGAATGGTCGCACGGGTGAAGGATATTGAAAAACATTCGCCTGCCGAGCGCCTAGGGCTCATCGTGGGTGACGTCGTTTTAAAACTTGGCCAGCACGAGCCGTTAGAAGGCGTCGAGATGCCAAGCGTGCTCGACGACATTGCCTCATCACCCGATTGGATTGTAGTTCAACGCGACACCATCGTTTTCAGATTGTCACCGGTCGGCGGTGCATCGGGCGCCTTATTGGAACCCTTTACCCTGCCGGCTGATCTAACCGTTGAAGCGGCAGGCGGGTGGAAGGCCTATCACTGCTCGATCAGGCCGGGCGATGCGATGCTCTTGATTCCGGAAAGCATTTCGCCGCTTTGGTGGTTTATTCCATCGATCGCCTATGGCTATTTCCGCCTCTGGCAGATGTTGGGTGCTAATCTCTTTTTATATGGCATCGGCTATGTGGCGAGCCCGATCGCGTTTACCGTTGTCTATGTTTCGAGCGTGGTAATCTTTATCGTTGGCGGGCCCTATATGCTGCGCGAAACGGCGGTCAAAGATGGCTTTCTTCCGCGCGGTCGCGTGGCCGTCAGTTCGCAGGGAGATGTGGCCGCCCTTGAAGTGGCAACCGGTGCGATGCTCCGCTTGGCGCACACGGGGAAATAAACTTCTCGCTGGGCTAGAACGTGCGATCGTTCAACGCCTGCCATGCAGGGATATGATCGATTCGACCGCATGAACAGGTAACCCCGTTTTAGCAACGATCAGATCGCTCGAAACGCCTTCGCGCGCGAGCCTTATCGCGGAATCAACCGACTCAGGATTTTCACGGGTGGTCTGGCCTGAACCCCTGAAAACAATTTCAAGCGATTTGATTTCAGCCTGAACTTTACGGATGGTTTCCGTAAACGAACCTTCCAGCGCAATGCTGGAACGGACGATTGCGGTATCAACGGCGACCAGCCTGTCGGCAATCGCATCCAGACGCTGGGAAAGATCGGCTTGGGTCTTGGTCTGTTTGCGATCCAGATACCAAATCGCCGCAACAGCAGGCGCGCCGCCAAAGGCAGCGACGCCACAACAGACAAAAAGCCAATCAAGACCATTCATTGATAATAACTAACTCGACCCAATTTCCGTTTTGGCTTACGCCGCACGTCCGCACTATCCTTGGAAGCCATCCGGTCGGCAAGCAATTTCTCAAGCCGCAGGGTCATCTCGAACACTTTTTCGGCCCGCGACCGTTCTTCTTGAGAATTGGGCATGCAGCCATTGATTCCAGCCAAAACGGCGTGAAGATCAAAGGTCAGCGTTTCGATCATCGAACGGTCTTCGGCCAAGATCGAGTTTTCAATCGACGATAAGATATCCGCTGTACGGCCTACCACATCCAGAAAAACCATGTCCGTCATCGCGATCTCCCATCCAATTCAATGCACTAAAACAATGCCGTTAGCCGCCAGCCGGCCCATCAGAACGACGCCGCTCTTGATGTTGCGTACCGTCAACAAGTCACCTTCATACCCATCGGCCTCGGCGCGACCGGGGGTAGCAATCGAGAAGCCGTCTCCCTCAGCCGTTAAAGTCACCGTCTCACCTTTCATGACCGAAGGCGCTCGCGCGACGTTGCGGGTCGTAATCGCAATTCCGGGAATAACGGCGGCAGTCAGCCGCAGACCAACCGCTTCATCAAGACTTTTGATAAAGGAGCCACCCGGAGCGACGTTCGTGACGCGTTCTTCGAGCATGGAGGCCTGCAAAATCGTGCCAACCGGAAGCGAAGCGCGAGGCACCACAACGTGCCATTGCTGGGCTGCCTCTCCTCCCGCAGCCTTTCCGACAGGGGTCGTCACCGGCAAAGCGGCGTCACCATCGACATCGACTCTCAGATTAAAGGTCCAGATTTGCGGACCGTCACAATGCACCACGAGGCTCGTGCTATACGCACTGCGCGGCGCAATGGTCGGCTTCGAAGCACAGGCGGCCACTTTCATCCGTTCATCCAACGGACCGATCGCGACATGGTCGCTGACCGGCTTCCCGGCTTCCGCCATATAATCCCGCACCAACTGCCGCATCGTATCCGCCCCCCAAGTGGTTTCTTCCGCTCGAAGTGGGGAGGCGGAAGCCAATACCAAAGTAACAAAAAGGGATAAGGTGGCGGCGGGTTTCATATCATGTGCTCACTGTAACAAAACAGCAACAGAATTGGGCGGCACAGCGGGCGTTGCCTTCATCAGACGCGCCACGGATTGCGAAGCACCTGCCGATTCAACCCGTATGATTTGCCAGGAATTGCGGTCTTGCGAAGGCAGTTCCACCAGAAAGAAGTCGCCGGGCTTAATACCGTTCGAACTGCCAGCGGAAAGTGTCGCACGGTTGCCGATGACCGACGTGATCACCGCACGCAACGAATCGCAATCCACATTATCGGTTATGTGACCGGCGATCGCCTGCCACAGTCCGTCAAAGCTGCCATCGGCCTCTTGCGGCAAATTAATTTGGGTTCCCCAAATATGCTTATCGAGCGGCAATTTAGCGTGTTCCGAGAAGCGCTCTTTGACGGCACCTGTCACATTGTCGATCAATTGCAAATCGGCCGTCAAATCAATCGAACCTTCGGTGAAAACCGGATTATCGCTGCGAACGCGTTCAACGTCGATGTTTCCTGTAAGCGTATAAGCACCCGGATTGGTCATGTGGCCAGAAAGCGCCGCCATATAGGCCATATTCTGGCTAACCGCTGATGAGGTGCGCGCAACCGGATGGTAACGGCGGTCATCAATCACATGAATCGAGGGTTGGTCTTTCAACACGCCGATCAACGTATCGATGCCTTCACGCGCTTGCCGTTCAACCGCACCACCAATGCCTGGAGCAACGCGCACGGCAATTTCACCGATGGCGATGTCGAATTTCTTGGTTGCAGCACATTCCCCGTCATCGGTTTCAGCCAGCGCGTCAATGGCGACCACATAATGCTCACCCTCGCGGTGCTCGTCGACAACCTGATAGCCTTTTAACGAGCCGGAAACGGCGACACCGCTTTCCTCATGAATTGCACCCGAATTCGACATAAAGGATGTGCCACGGACCACCATACGAACTTGACCCGCCGCATCATACAATGCCTCGGCTAGCGCCGATTTGCGCGCCGCGGTTATGTCTTTTCCGGCAATAGCAGCCCGGCCGACGGCATGGATCAGTTTGGTTCCCGCTTCCGCTGAACCAATCGATACCGTGCACACCATCAACCAAGACAATAAAATCGCGCGACGCATGATGCTTATTACCTTGTTGCCGGTGCACGTTCGGATTCCATCGCCGCGGCATCAGCCGCGTCAATTTCCAAAACGGTCTCGTAAATATCCGTCTTGATCGGACCAATACTGACCGTCCGCGCGTTCCGGACCAGTCCGGAAACCGTTCCCCTTAGCGTATCGGACTGCATCACCGTCTCGGAGAGCGACGAATAAGAATTCACATCTAGGCCGTAAATTTTTTCGGCGAGCTCCCGCATTGCGGCAAGACGCGAAGCGCGGATGGCCATCAACTGCTTTTGAACCCGCGTCTTGCCCGGCTGAATGGAAATCGCGGCGTAGCCGACGCCACGGATTGGGCCGGCTGGTGCGGCGTTCCAGGAAAATAAGTCCGACATCTGCATCGCTGGCGCGCAGGTCGCGGCCATAGATGCCGCGAAGACAATCGACACAAAGGTAGTAAATACTCGAATTTTCAAGGCTTTGGCCCTTTCTGTCGGCATTGGGCATACCCTTCGGCCATACCCCGAACACACTCACTGGAACCACCTCAGCAATTTTGGTGCCAATTCTGCGATAGCGCGATCCGGAAAAGATGGCACACCCCTTGCTTTACTGATCGGGTGGTGAGGCGCTTTCGACCGACATGCCGAAAAACGCAGCCATCCGGCGAGAAATCGACGGAATTCTGACATAAAGGACCGATGAAGTGACTGAAGCGCTGTCGATAAACCAACAGAGTAGCATTGGACGTCTGACCCAGACGTTATTGCTTCCAGTCGCGCTGGTGGCCTTCATTGTCATGATGGTCGTGCCAATTCCGCCCTTCATGCTGGACCTGTTTTTCACAGCCAATATCGTGATTTCGCTCTCCATTCTGATGGTTAGCGTCAATATGTTTCGGCCCCTCGACTTCTCCGCTTTTCCGACAATCCTTTTGTTTGCAACGATTTTGCGGCTCACCCTGAACGTCGCCTCAGCGCGCGTCGTCTTGGTACACGGCCATGAAGGGACGCAAGCCGCGGGCCAAGTCATCGAGGCTTTCGGCGAATTCGTTATCGGCGGCAACTTTGTTGTCGGTATTTTGGTCTTCCTCATTTTGATGGTCATCAATCTCGTCGTTATCGTGAAAGGCACCGGTCGCGTCTCGGAAGTCAGCGCGCGCTTCACCCTCGACGCGATGCCTGGCAAGCAGATGGCGATTGATGCCGATTTGAATGCCGGACGTTTGACACCAGACCAGGCCAAAAAGCGCCGCGAAGAAGTCGGCCGTGAATCGGATTTTTACGGTTCAATGGACGGTGCCACGAAATTCGTGAAAGGCGATGCCGTCGCGGGCGTCATCATTCTAGGCGTCAACATCCTTGGCGGTCTTGTAATTGGCATGGCACAGCACGGACTTCCGATTGCTCAAGCCGCATCGACTTACATCACGTTGACAATCGGTGACGGTCTGGTCGCACAGATCCCATCTTTGTTGCTTTCGATTGCAACCGCCATCATCGTGACCCGTGAGAACAGCGGTGCCGATTTGACCGAAACCCTGATGAAGCAGGTCGGCTTGAAACGCGCTTGGTGGCCGGTCACCGGTATTCTCGCGCTGATCGGCATTTTGCCCGGCATGCCGAACCTTCTCTTTTTGGGTGCCGCGGCCGGTGCCGCAGCGATTGCCTATTTCGGGAATAATCCAAGCAATGTGAAGGCCGAAGCCGATGCTGCAGCCGCAGCCACCGCAGCTCTCCCCGGCCCGCAATCCTCGGCTGAAGAACCCAATAACGAACAAGTGACGATCAAAGACGTAGCCAATACGACTGCCTTGCTCGTGGAAGTGGGTTATGGTCTCATTCCTCTGATTGAAGATCCTAGCCGTGGTGCACTCGTCTCGCGGATCACGGGCATCCGCAAGCAAGTCTCGCGCGAAATGGGTTTTATCATTCCACAAGTTCGCATCCGCGACGACCTTACCCTCATGCCGTCCGCCTATCGCATCACGATTGCCGGCGTTATTGTGGCCGAAGATCAAGTGATCAATGGCAAATTGCTGGCCATTCGCAGCGGCGATACCAATATCGTATTGCCGGGCCAGGCCGTGAAGGATCCAACCTTCGGCCTCGACGCCGTATGGATCGACCCGTCCGACAAGCCACGCGCCCTTGCAGCAAAATATACGGTCGTGGATGCAGGAACCGTTATCGGAACTCATCTACACCAGCTCCTGATCCAGCGCGCTGCCGATCTTCTCGGACAAGACGATGTGCAGGAGATTGTCGACCATTTCGCAAAAACGTCGCCGCATCTCGTGCAGGGCGTCGTGCCGAAAATGGTTACTTTGCCGCAATTGACGCAGGTGCTGAAGGCGCTTGTTGCCGATCAGATTCCGATTTCGGACATGAAGCGTATTCTCGAAGCGATTTCCGGCTCGAAGGGTCGCGAGACCGACGATTTGATCGAAGCCGCCCGTATCGCCCTTGGCCCAATCCTCATTCAGCGCATCTCGTCGCCGAAAGAAGAGTTGCCCATCGTCACCATCGACGCCGGTCTCGAGCAATTGATGATCCAGAACGCGCGGCAAAACGGCCAAAACGGCAATGCCATCGAGCCGGGCCTCGCCCGCAAGCTGATGCAGGCTTTTGAAGAGCAGAGCAACCAGCTCGCCAAGACCGGAAAAACCCTTGTCATCATTACGACGCCGATTTTGCGCCGTGAGATTGCTTCGCTCGTTCGCCAGTCCGCTCCGGACGGCCTCGTCCTTTCGTTCAAAGAACTACCTGAAAACAAACGCGTAACCGTCGTCGCCGTTATCGGCGGCGCTTCCTGAGGAGTTTAAGTCATGATGCAGCGCACCAAAATTGTCGGCGAAGATAGCCGTGAGGCCATGGCTAAAGTGATGCGGGAATGTGGCGAGGACGCCGTGATTTTGTCCACGCGCAAAGTTCCGGGTGGGGTCGAGATCATTGCCGGTCACGAACCCAAACGGTCAATGTTCAGCTCCCTTGGCTTGGGCAAGAGCTTCAACATGGATATGGAGGAAGACGAGGAGGAGACTGAAATCGTTGAAATCAGTCAGCCTGCAGAGGCTCCGAAGGCTGCGTCCAATGCGGGCAAGACTTTCCAACAGGTGCTGGCTGAAAGCGGGCGCGCCGCAGACCTATTGCGCCCTTCGGCCTTCCAGTTCCGTCCAGCCCCCGAAGAGCCAAAGCCAGAGCCTGCCAAGGTTAGCGCCGAAGCCGAGAAGGCCAAATCCGAGCAGGTGCAAAGCTCGCGGCTTGATTCGATTGAAAACTCCATTCGTGAAATTCGCTCGATGCTGGGCTCTGAAATGATGATGAGCGGTTTGAAATCGGCTGGCGCTTCACCAGCTCTGATTTCCGTGTTTCTCGCGCAATCAGGTGCGCTCGCTTCGGTTGATCCGGATCGTCGTTTCGCCAAGTTTTTGGCCGATCGCATGGTCCATAAAGCTCCGCCGCAACTGACCGGTGGACCACGCGTGGTCCTCACCTTGGGACCGAGTGGTTCGGGCAAGACCACCCTTTTGGCGCAGATGGCGGCCCGCGCCCGCATGGCCTCCCCTGACGAAAAATTGACGTTTGTGAACGCCGACGCTTCCCGCTTTGGCGCTGCTGAACAGCTCCGCGCCTATGGCCGTATCCTCGATGTGCCTGTGATCGACGTCGAACACCCGTCGGAATTGGCCAAACTCACGAAAAATTCAGGTCAACGCCTGTCGCTCTTTATCGATATGCCGAGCCAGCCCCATGAAAACAGCGTCTTGCTCGATATTTTGGAGCGCCATCGCGATGAATTGCCACAGATGATCAGCGTCGGTGCGATTGCATCGAACCTGTCCACGGATGCCATCGACCATATCCTCACCCGCTATCCTAATCTGGATGCGCTGGCGCTGACAAAGCTCGACGAAGCACCGCTTTCGCTCTCAACGTTCAGCCTCCTAAGCCTACGTGGCCCGGGAATTGCCTATCTGGCTTCAACATCACATCTTGTAAAAGGGTTGATGGAACCTGATTCGGAAATGCTCGAAAGCGTCATCCACGCAAGTCTCGTCGGCAGCGATGCCGAACAACTCAACTGACGGATCTCAAGATGAAACGCCCACAGGCCACGGCCATAACGAGCGGAAAGGGCGGGGTTGGCAAAACCAACCTCTCCGTAAACCTCGCCCTTGCCCTTCACCGCGCTGGCGAACGGGTTGGCATATTTGATGCCGATCTTGCGCTCGCCAATGCCCATCTCGTTTTAGGCTGCCGGCCCAATCGCACGATTGCCGATACCTTAAAAGGGACCTGCACGATGGCCGAAACGGTCGTTCAATCCCCGCATGGGGTGAAGATGATCGCGGGCGGAAGTGGGCTTGCGGAAGTCATGGGGCTATCAGACGACAAGCGTCAGAAAATCATTGGAAGTTTTAGCGAACTCTCTGGCGACTTCGATCATTTGATCGTCGATACGGCGGCAGGCGTTGAATCCAACGTCATTGATTTTGTGGCAGCCTGTGACCGCGTAATTGTCGTGGTGATCAGCGAGCCGACGGCCTTTGTTGATGCCTATGCGTCGATCAAGGTGCTACACCAGGAAACCGGCCGTGAACGGTTTGATATCATCGTGAACCGCGCGCCAAGCATTGCCCATGGCGACCAGATTTTTTCCCGTTTCAGGGCAATCACCGACAAGTTTCTGAAAGTATCCCTGAATCATCTCGGGACGGTACCCGATGACGAAAAACTGGGCCGTGCAGTTGGCAAATGCGAGCCGGTCATTTCGAGTTTTCCGGAATCACCGTCCGCTAAGGCGATCATGCAGATTGCCGCCAAAATCCGCGCTACAGAGCCACCCGCCGTTGATGAAGGCGCCCTCGGATTTTTCCGCCCCCGCGCGGACTATCTGCAAGCGGTTGCGGAGGGCTGACCGATGAACTTGCGCGCCTATCCTGTCGTCACGAATAACACCGATGTGATCAATGAGCTGGTGCGGAACCATATTCCGCTGGCACGCAAGATCGCTTGGCAGATTCATGGTCGGGTGCGTGATCTCCTCGATATTGACGACATGATCCAAATCGGAATGACAGCCCTAATCGAAGCTGCGCAACGTTATCAGGATACCGGTGAGGCAACGTTCGGCTCATACGCGTCCATTCGCGTTCGCGGGGCACTGGTCGACCATATCCGCAACAATCTTAACCTGACGCGAACCGCCGTTACCCATCGCGATCAGATTGCCGCCGCCCGCCGCGCGGTTGCCGCTGACGGAGGCGACCCGACCAACCTCGCGCTGGTTGCCGCCAAGCTCGATATCAAATTATCCGAACTTCACAGTTGGAACGACCAGATCAACCGCGTGGCCGACAAATCCCTCGACGAGATCTATGACGATCATTCCGTCTGGTTTGCCGATCATAACCCGACGCCGGAGAATGCGCTCTTAACCATGGAGACGCGCGAACAGCTGGTGGCAGCCTTACAACGTTTGCCCGAGCGCGACGCCTTGGTGCTTCAACTTTATTATGTCGAAGAACTGAACCTCGAGGAAATCGCCGAGACGCTCTCGGTATCCATCGGTCGCGTGTCACAAATCAAGAAGGCTGCGATTGGCGAACTCAGGAAGTGGATGACGGGGGAGCAATCAGCTCAGGCCCGTCTTGCACCAAATAGCGATCCATCAGGCCAATCTTGATCGAATGTTTGATTTCGGCCAGGACCTGCTCGATCAAATCACGGGTTGAAACTCCCAAGATGAGTTCCTGATCGCCTTTTTTGGTCAGCGGCAACAGCCGCCCTTCCCATTCGACAGAGATCACCACTTGGCCTTCCTGCATCCGGACGATGTGATGGCTGTCGCGCCATTGACCTGGAATAAACACCTCGGTCAGCAGGCCGGTTTCCGAGTTAATCCGCTTCTCGACATAAGAATAATCGGCCGGATTGCAAAAATACCGCCAATACTCATCGATCAGATTGATCAATTGGGAGCGTAGATCGGCCAAAGGCCGCGGCACGGACACAACCGCACGGGATTTGGCTTTAAAACTTGCAAGCAATTTCGGGCTGAGCATGGGCAACAAACGTGGATTGAAGGACCTAAGGGAAGTCAATCCTATCGATATCCGCGCTGCTGGGCAATTGCTGGATGTGCCTCACCTCATCTTAAACCCGCCCTGACCTTGGCACAAGAGTTGCTAGATACAGGTTCGAATGTCCGCTGCTGGTCTATTCAGGATCAGCCGGATCCATCAAATTTTGGGGTTCTGCACACCATGTTTTCCGTAGCGCTCAGCGGTCTAGCCGCCGCATCACAGCAATTAAGTGCCATTTCCAACAATCTGGCCAATGC
The DNA here is from genome assembly GCA_903900975.1 of uncultured Hyphomicrobiales bacterium. GTDB lineage: Bacteria > Pseudomonadota > Alphaproteobacteria > Rhizobiales > Beijerinckiaceae > CAIUPE01. The sequence continues at coordinate 86,168 of CAIUPE010000133.1, forward strand.
CGGAACCACCGGGTTTAAAAAGTCGACCGCCAATTTTGCCGATGTCATGTCGCAAGATCCATCAACCAGTCTCGATGCTAGCATCGGTAAAGGCGTCACAACGCTTGGAATGGTGCGCAGCACCGAGCAAGGCGCGCTCGAGCAAACCTCAAGCAGCCTCGACGTTGCAATTCAAGGCGAAGGCTACATGGCTTTTAGCACCGTACCCGCCAGCCAAAGCGCGGCGGCTGGCCAGTCCGATGCCAATATCGCCTATTCCCGTTCTGGACATTTAACGTTAAGCGCGGATGGTTATCTGGTCGACGATAGCGGCGCACCCGTGATGGGCAATGCGGCCCTCCCCGGCACCACGCTGCAAAGCCCCAATTTACAGCCGATCAACATTCTGAAGGCGGTGGACAACGACCCTTCGCAAGTCGGTTCAATCACGATCAGCCCAAAAGGTCTTGTTTCGATCACCAACCCGTCGGGATCCTCAACCGTTAATGCCGGCTATATCGCCATCGCCCGTTTCGAGAACGATAACGGACTTCAGGCCATCGGCGGTACGAAATTTATGACCGGTACAACCTCGGGCCAGCCACAATTCGGCAGCGGCGGTAGCGACGCTTTCGGAACCTTTGCCCAAGGCAGCCTCGAAGATTCCAACGTCAGCGTGACGTCTGAGCTCGTCAATATGATCTCGGCCCAGCAAGCCTACAACGCAAACTCCCGCGCCCTTCAAACCGGAAGCGACATGCTGAAGTCCTTAACGGAACAAATGGCGTAACCCACCCCTAATGCCTATCTGGAGCATAGACCACCCAAGCATGCCCTATTGCAGGGCTTATTGAACCCGAGACGCAAAAGACACATCCCAGTGATCACGCGAATATCCACCGGTTCCGACAGGGCCGATAACGGCGACGCGTTAACTATTTTTAGTAGCGCTTTTGCTAAAATTCTAATAAGGGTTGTAGCCAGCACCAGTGCCGGGCAGCCCCGCCATGGCCTTCTGCGGGGAACGCCATGGCCATCACGAGCGCTGATCTTGTCCAGCAGCCGTCGCAGCGATATCTGCCGACGCTCACTGGCGCACCTCGTGTCTGGGGCGGCTATGACGATGCCGAAACCACTCGTCCTGTGGTCCCCGCTGATGGATCAAGCCAGGGCAATGCCCTTTCCAGCGAACTTGCATCCACCGTTATACCATTTTCGCCGGATTACCGGCGTCGGGCCAGCGGTGCAACGGGCGGCGCGACCTATCGTTCGCCAGCAGGCCCCGACGATCCGCCACGAATGGTTTATAACCCCCGCGGCGCTCCCTCTGATGCCGTGCCAGCGCTTTCTAGGCTGGAGGCGCGGATCGCTCTCGAACCCGTCTTTATGCAACATTATGCGTCGACGCTTTACAATTTGGTCTCGCGCATCCCAACAACTTTGGCTGAACGGCGGCAGGCTTACGACCTTCTCGCCTGAAAAAGAGCGAGATATGCCATGACGCAAACTGAATTTCTGGACGCTATACGCGCCCTCCTCAAAGAATATGGCGGCTATACGCTCGAAGGTCCCGATTGGGCCGGCGACGTCATCCTTCGCCGCCAGATGGACGGCGAGGAAAAACGTCGTCGTGGTGCCGGACAATTCGCTTCCGCCCTTCGTCAGATCATGGGACAAGACGGCAAAAACAATCCGCCTCCCGGCTATCTCTAACGCGCGCTCAATAAAAATAGCGGCAGCGTTACCTCCAATCCGAACTTGGCACGATAGTTGCTAATATGTCTCCGAACCCGGTCAACCGGAACAGTGAGACAGGCATGAACGCCATAGATCAATTTTTGAAGCAGGATGGAACCGCACTGTCGTTGAGACAGAAGCGGGTCGACATTCTCGGTTCCAACATTGCCAATGCCGCGACGCCCCATTTCAAGGCCCGCGACATTGATTTCGCCTCCGCGTTTAAAAGTGCGACGAGTGGTGGCGACTTGGTCAAGACCTCAGCGATGCATATCGACACCGGAGGTTCTGCGGACACGACGGACGTGAAATATCGCGTACCCGTATCCCCTTCCGTAGACGGCAACACGGTCGAGCTGCATGTCGAGCAACTGCAGTTTGCCGAAAATGCCACTCAATATGAAGCCACGCTTCAGTTCCTCGGCGGCCGCATACAGACGCTTCGCAGCGCCATTAAGGGTGAGTGATGAAAGCGCTAACGATTTTTGATGTTGCCGGACGGGCAATGGCCGCTCAGCAGGTCCGCTTGAACACGGTAGCCAGTAATTTGGCCAATGTGATGTCTGTCTCGGGCAGCCCGGATACGGTTTACAAACCGATCAAGCCGGTTTTCGAAACGCAATATGACAGCGCCATGGCCAATTCCGGCATTGCGACGGTCGATACGGTCAGCATCAGCGCCTCTCAGGCGCCACCCGAAAAGCGGTTCGAACCCAATCACCCGATGGCGGACAAGGATGGCTACATCTATGCACCGCCAATCGATCAGAACGCAGAGATGGTCGATATGATCGAAACATCTCGCCAATACCAGAACAACATTGAGGTCCTCTCCACGGCGAAGACTCTCATGCTCAAAACCATCAGTGTCGGCAAGTAAGTATAGGAAGCGAAAGATTATGACGACCTCATCACCCAGTGCGACCAGCTCATCCAGTGCGCAACAGACCCTTGCCAACTTGCTGCAACAAATCGGGGCCAAGCCGGCGGCGACAACGACGGCTGCTGCTCCAAAGACGACCCTTGGTCAGAGTGATTTTCTGCAATTGATGACCACACAGATGCAAAATCAGGATCCGTTCCAGCCGCAGTCGAACACCGAAATGGTTGCCCAGATGGCGCAGTTCTCGACCGTGACCGGCATTCAGCAGCTCAATACGACGGCTACCGGCATCCAGACGGATATTGCCCAGAACCGGATCGCAACGGCAGCTAACTTCGTTGGAAAGACCGTTCTCGTTCCTGGCAATACCGCTCTCGCCGATTCTACCGGTGCAATAAGTGGCGCCATTGATCTGCCGAGCAGCGCATCGGATGTTACCGTTCAGGTGGTTCGGTCCACGGGCGCTGTTGCCAAAACCATCTCGCTGGGGGCGAACCCAGCAGGCCTCGTCGGCTTCAGCTGGGATGGCACGGATGCCAACGGCAATCCTGTCGGCGACAGCAGCTACACGATCAAGGCGACCTCGACAGTCGGCGGAACATCGGCCGCGGCCAATGTGGATATTTACGGACCTATTACGTCAGCCAATGTCCCATCGGGCACGGATGCGCAGACGTTCACGGTCGGGGGTGCCGGCACGGTGAACCTGACCGACATCAAAGCCATCCGGTACTGATTTTCATTTTTTAGCGATCGACGCTTCAGAAAGGCAAAAACCATGTCATTCTATACCGCTCTCACCGGCCTTAACGGTGCCCAGACCGACATTGCAACCATTTCGAACAACATCGCCAACGTCGGCACGACGGGCTTCAAACAGTCCCGCGTTCAATTCGGCGATATTTTTGCCACCTCACCGTTGCAGAACGCCACCAGCGCGGTGGGTGAAGGTACGATCGTTAAATCGATTCAGCAGGAATTCACCCAAGGCAGTATCCAATCCTCTGCCAATACGACCGATCTGGCGATTTCGGGCCAGGGCTTTTTTGCGCTCAAGCCAAGCCTGACCTCGACCCAGACGGTCTATAGCCGCGACGGATCGTTCAGCGTCAACAGTGATCGGTATGTCGTCGATAATCAGGGCCAGTTCCTGCAGGTCTTCCCGGTCAACAGCGACGGTTCAGCCACGTCGACCGATGCCGCAAGCGCAACCAATTTGCAGTTGCCGCTGAATTCTGGCTTACCAAAGGCAACCAGCGCCATCCAGCTCGGCATTAACCTGCCGGCCGCCGCAACCATCATTCCGGCCAGTTCGACGTATAATTCGAGCAATCCTTACGTCTTCAACAAGGATGACCCATCGACCTACAACCAGTCAACGTCGATCACCATCTACGACTCGCTCGGTAACCCGACGATCGCGACGATCTATTACGTCAAGACCAGCAACTCGACGAGCACCGATCCGACCAACAAATGGGCCACCCACGTCTATGTCGGTGACAAGGAGCTCAATCCGTCGCTGATTACGGCTAAGAACGCGCAGGGCCAAACCCTTTACGTCAACAAATTCGGTCAGAGTACGACTGATCCGACCCAAGTGGGCAACCCTAATTCGTCGGCTTATGTACCGGGTGCAACAAGCGATCCAGCCTTCATCGCCGGACAGCCCAGCCCGCTCTATTACCAGGATGATCAGACCGATACGTCCACGTCGACACCGGCATCGGTGACCAGCGCAACCCCGCCGGTTAACGGCTTCAATTTCGGCTCGACCGACAACAATCCCGTCACCATCGTGACCGATCCGTCCCAGTATCAGAACACGTTCGAGAGCGATCCGTCGCACACCAGCACCTATTGGGGCACGGATATGTTCACCGTCAGTGTGGACGGCTCCAGCCCGCAATCGATCAGCATCAACGCGGGCACCTACACGGGCACCCAGTTGGCAGCCGAAATGACCCGCGCGGTCAATGCGAAGTTCAGCGGCGCTAATTCCTACCAGATCCTCGATACGTATCGCACGGGCGATGGCTCCCTCATTTCGGGGAACGACGTCTTCAATATCGGTCTTTCGGGCACCGACGCGTCGGGTGGCTCGATGGCGCTTAATCCGCCGCTTCAAATCGACTTATTGGGCACGGCAGGCTCGAACGGAACGCCGCAGGTAGCCGGCGCCGGCGCCCAGCCTATCCCAAATACCAACCTGACACAGCAACAGTTGGTTGACCTCGCCCAGTCCAAGATCAATGAACAACTCAATGCGCGCGCGACTGAATTCGGCGCAACAAACGGCTGGGTTACGAGCAGCAAAGAGCCGATCAAAGTCGGATATGATGTTGCATCCCGGTCGTTGACCTTCACGGCTGATCCGACTTTGCTCGGTGCCGATGCGATCTTGCCGGGCAACCGCTATTCCTCGATTCAGGTTTATAACCCAACCTCGTCGACCAACAATCTCGGCATTCCGACCCAAGCATCTAGTCCGACGGCCGTCATTGGCTCGTCAGCACCTTGGCAGGGCGAAGCGACCCTTCCTTCGGGTCCGCCGCTCGGTGGCACCGTTCAGAAAAACGGCATCACGATTACTTACGACAAGAATGCCCAGAAATTTACGTTTAGCTCAGGCACAACGGGCGAGAACTCATCCATTGAGGTCGGTCGCGCTGCGCTTACCCCTCCGGGCCAGAATACGCCACAGGTTTCAACCTACAAACTGACTCAAGTGCCAACGTTGCCGGCGGGCTCCAATTTTACCCTTGAATCAAATGGCCAGACCTTCAACTATATTGTGCCTTCTACGCTCGACATGACATCGCCGACCGATCAGCAAGCATTGGTCGCCGGACTGCAGCAAGCCGTGCCTGCCTATATTGGACAGCCCCAGGTTACCCAGACCGGTGGCTCGGGTGTTAGCCAACTTGAAACCATCGCCTTCAGCGGTAATCTTTTACCAGGCGATGTGTACCACTTGAGTGTTCCTGGCATTTCAACACCGATCGAAATTGATGCAGGCACATTGACGACAACTGCTGGCACAACGACCATCTCGAATTGGACGCCAGATGCGACCAAGACCCCGGCTGCAAATCTGTTGGCTTGTCTGAGCACGGCAAGTTCGACGGCACTGGCGACGGCTGGCATCACCGTTGGCCTATCGAGCGACGGTACATCCCTGACCTTCAAATATGACAACACAGGGACTTCGACCCCGATCGCATCCTCAACGCCCGTTACAAGCCTCAGTCAATCGACACGTGGCGTTGCTACCTACACCGCAACCACGTCGGGCAGCACGACAACCTACTCAGTCACGGGCCAGAACGGGCCTGCCTATATTGGACAGCCCCAGGTTACCAAGACCGGTAGCTCGGATGCTAGCCAACTTGAAACCATCGCCTTCAGCGGTCCTCTTTTACCAGGCGATGTGTACCACTTGAGTGTTCCTGGCATTTCAACACCGATCGAAA
>CAIUPE010000134.1 GCA_903900975.1 uncultured Hyphomicrobiales bacterium
GCCGAAACGTTCGGAGGCTTCGTTCAAATCGCCTGCATCCGGCTATGGATGCGCTACTTTGTCAACGAGACCTAGACGAGTTTCAGTTTCAGCTTTAATTGTGAGCTGCGGCAACGGGGGTAATGGGGCGCAAGATGTTGCATAGACGGTCTCGGACGAAAAATACTACGCGGCGTGAAATTTTATCCAGCGGAATAGCGATCGCAAGCGCTAGCGCCATGAGTCTTCCGGCCTCGGCGATCGCTGCCTCCACTCAGTTTGCCGACACAATTTATTCCGGCGGCGAAATTTTAACGATGAAAGGAAAAAAGCCTCAATATACGGAAGCATTGGCGGTCCGCGACGGCAAGATAGCCTATGTCGGATCGAAAGCGGGAGCCTTCCGGCTCAAGAGCGATCATACGAAGGTCGTTGACCTGAAGGGGAAAGTTCTTCTTCCGGGCTTCATCGATGCGCACGGCCATATGTTGAACTTCGGCAAGAATCTCGTCGATTGCGATCTTTTTGGAGCCAAGGATATCGCCGACGTGGTGGAGCGTATGAAAGCGCACATCGCCAAAATACCAGGCGATGCCTGGATCGTTGGCTTCGGCTATTCGCTGCCAGTATTGGCGGAACATCGGCATCCCACAGCCGCTGAATTAGATCAGATTTCTTCGGGTCGCCCGATACTTGTTAGCGATAGTTCGGGGCATCAAGGGTCAATGAATTCCGCTTTGATGAAGCTAGCCGATATCTCCGCCACAACGGAAGACCCTCAGGGCGGTGTATTTGTGCGTGTTCCGGGGACCAAGGAACCGCTCGGGCCAATGGAAGAAACCGCGCTCTTAGGTAAGGTTCGGCCGCTTCGGCCACCGTTTGCTGGCGTCCTTGCTGACAAAGTAATGACAGAGGGAGCGGCGCTCTGGGCAGCTTATGGGCAGACAACCGCGATGGAATGCGGGCTGGGACTTGGGCCCGACGACATCAGCATTGTTAAGAATGCCATCGACAAAAACCTGCTCCCGATTGACCTTGTTGTATTCGCGAAGGAAAGCGCGACGAGCGACGTCATCGATGCCGCCTACGGCGTCGGGCGAGATTATGATGCCCAAGGCGTCGGTAACGCCGAAAAAATTCTGGCAAGTCGGCCGGATTTGAATAAGCGCTACGTGAATCGTGTTCGGCTTGGCGGAATAAAGTTTTGGCTTGACGGGTCCATACCTACGGCCTGGATGAGCAAGCCCTATTCTACACCGCCTGCAGGCCAACCCGCTGATTACGTCGCCTACAGGCAAATACCGGATCAGATGCTCCTGGAATTTTTTGATAAATTCTGGAAATCGTCGATGCAGATCAACATGCACGTGAATGGCGATGCTGCGGCCGAACAGGCGCTTCTTGCCATCGAGGCGGCGATCAAAAAGCATGGGCGAAGCGATCACAGGCCGGTATTCGTCCATGCCTCATATATGCGACCGGATCAAATCGAACGGATGCGGGCCGTCGGAGGAATTCCCAGCTACCTCTCGGCGGCGCTTCCCGGGGCCGGTGACACGGTCCTCAAATTGTGGGGTCCGGAAAGAGCGTCTCATTCGATGGCCGCAAACACGATGATTCAGAAGGGGATGCGCTTCACGTTATCCCACGACGCGCCCATTACGCCGCGCCCCGTAATACTGCCGCTATTGGATGCGGCAGTAAATCGCGCGTCGGCGAGTGGCTCGGTCATTGGTCCAAAGGAGAGGATCACTCCCTATCAGGCGCTATTGGGAGTTACTAATTACGCAGCCTACCAGATCAAGGAAGAGGGAGCTAAAGGAACTCTGGAAGTCGGCAAACTCGCCGATCTCGTGATCCTCGACAAAAACCCTTTGAAAGTGGACCCCACGACAATCAAGAACATCGGGGTGGTCGAAACCATCAAGGAGGGCAAATCGATTTATAGAGCGGACGGAAAGGTTGGGCATTTCGAAGGCCTCGCCAGGACGCTATTCGCGTTTTCCGGTCACGCCGCGCAGGACATATCCTTTGGTCCTTGCCCTGGATGTCAAATGATCGCCTATAAAAAACGAATGGCGAACTCTACCGTCAGGACGAAGTTTGAGTGCGTCTGATCGTGCAAATGGTCACGGGCTGATCAATCGGCAGTGCGGTGAAAACCGCGCTTTACAGCACGCAAGATAAGCGCGTTTTGGCAAAATGAAACGGCAGTGGAGTCTCGGCTTAATGAGTATGTTTGTTGGACGGTTGGTCCTTTATGCCGGCGTTGTTTTGGTATCGAATGTTTTTGGGCGCAGCGCCCAGGCTGCTGACGAAACGGATGCCGCCATTTTGGCTTTGAGGAAGCAGATTTCACTCCAACAAAAGCTCATCGAGGCACAACAACGACAGCTATCAACGCAGAAGAAAACGCTCGATCGTCTGGAAACAAAAATCGATCGAGGAACGCGAGTCGCGAAGCCGTCAAGCGAGGTCTCCGGTTCGGAGTCAGCCCGCACACAGGCGAAGACATCTTCTTCAGCAGGTTATTCCGAAAAATCGCCGAACGTGAAAGCTGATCCAAAAGGTACTGTAATTTTCAATAACCCCGACTTCTCCCTGACCCTGGGCGGGAATCTCAAGGTGGTCGCTTATGCCAGCCCGGTTCGCCCCTATGTAGCGGGAGCGCCGTTTTTTCTTTTTCCGAAGGACGTCACTGGCAAGGAAAATGTATTCAGACTTTCCGGCCAGTATAGCTCATTTAACGCGGCTATCACGGGACCGATGGTCGGTGACTTCCAATCAGGCGCATTGCTGGCGGCTGTGTTGACAGGCGGAAATCTGGTTTCAGACAACTATGGTGTTACTCCCGTTAATGCGTTCGCTTATCTGCGAAACAAACATTGGAGCTTCTCAGCGGGCTTGCAGGAAGATGTCTTCAGCCCCAGAATGCCCGATATGATTGATACCATATCAGCTTTGGCATTTTCAGGAAATCCGGGAAACTCCAACCGCGCCCAATTACGCGTTGAGCATTACGTCGATCTGGAAGAAGCTGGGAAAATAACGTTTGCCACGGCTCTAACGGAACCTATTTCGACGACGCTGTCGTCAGACTTGATGACGCGCACGGAAAGTAATGGGATACCTAGTACTGAGGGTCGGGTCTCTTGGGCTTTCGGTCCGCCAGACGCCAATACTCTTCTAAAGCGGCCCAATTTTGAAGTGGGGATATCGGGAGTTTATGGCCAATATAGAACTTTTACGGGAGGGCTAGGTTCAGGAGCCCCTCTCAAATATCTTAAAACGCCAGTCTGGGGTGTCGCCTTCGACTTGGGGCTTAGAATTGGGGATCGCTTTGGTTTGCAAGGGGAAATTTATACGGGTCAGGCTCTTGGAAACTACATGGGTACGATTGGTCAGGCTGCGAATAATATTTCAGGACAGGCGTTGAGAAGCAGAGGGGGGTGGATCGAGGCAACCTGGTTTTGGGCACAACAAGTCAGGAGCAGTGTTGGGTACGGCGTCGATGACATATCAAATCAAGCGGTTCTTCAGATCGGCCAAATCAGCCGAAATCGTACCATGTTCGCAAACATTAAATGGGACGTCACTCAATGGTGGCGACTTGGGTTGGAAGGAACCTATCGCTGGACGGATTATGTCGGTCCGATCCCAAACAATATTGCACCCAACAATAGTGGACCTGGCGTCATGGCCTCAACGGAGTTCAGGTTCTGATTATGTCATACTTGGTGAGTGAAAAGTCCATTTCTCCTGTTGTTCTCCTTATGGCGCATTGCTGCCGCCAATCGACCGCCTGAAAACTCTCCTCCGGCGTCCGCTGTCTGGGGAATTGCAACCGTTCGAGGATGCCAAATAGCGATCAAAAAACCGTGCCATTTATCAATCAAAGTCACACGTTGGAACGTCCGAATACGTGTCGCAAATGTCAGCCCATTCAGCCGAATAGCGCCAAACAGCTCGTCACACCGTCGCGACGAATATCCGCTTCTCCGCGCTGAACCAGCCTTCCACCTTCGATCATCTCACGCCTTGACTGGCGAGACATCGCCCGCCTTCGCCGGCCAGTTCACCAACGCGATTCCCGCCGTCACCATGGCGACGGCGACGATGAAGCCCGGCGGCGTCGACTCGCCCAGCACGAACACGCCCGCGAGCACGCCGATCAGCGGCGTGGCGA
>CAIUPE010000135.1 GCA_903900975.1 uncultured Hyphomicrobiales bacterium
CCACCGAGATCGACGAATGCGCCGTATTCGGTGATGTTCTTGACGGTACCGTCAACGGTCTGACCTTCCTCGAGATTGGCAACGAGTTCGGTACGGGCCTCAGCGCGCGTCTCTTCGAGCACGCTACGACGCGAAACAACGATGTTGCCGCGACGACGATCCATTTTCAGGATCAGGAAAGGCTGCGCCATGCCCATCAAAGGAGCAACGTCGCGGATCGGGCGGATATCGACCTGGCTGCGTGGCAAGAAGGCGGTAGCGCCGTCGAGATCGACCGTATAGCCGCCCTTGACGATGTTGAAGATAACGCCGTTGACCTTTTCCTGCTTCTCGAACGCCTGCTCGAGCTTGACCCAGCTCTCTTCGCGGCGCGCTTTGTCGCGCGAGATAACAGCTTCGCCGAGCGCGTTTTCGATTCTGTCGAGATAGACTTCGACTTCGTCGCCAACACCAGGTGCACCTTCGCGGCCTGGGCCCATGAATTCACGTAAGGCTACGCGACCTTCGGTCTTCAGACCAAGATCGACAACGGCCATATCCTTCTCAATGGCAATAATGATGCCCTTGATGACGGAACCTTCGAGTGAATCATTCTTGCTAAACGATTCATCGAGCAACGACGCGAAATCTTCGCGTGATGGATTGTAATTAACGGATGCCATTTTTTCTCCTAAGAGCCCCGGCTAGGGGCCAAGCGCCGACGGGTTAGTGTTAAAGGGTGCCCCTCTCCATCGATGTTTCGTTGTGTTAACGAAACCACCGCTTACGCGGGTCGGCGCTGAACCGATATCGAAAGGCGTTTAGACGTTCCGGTTGAGATCCGCTTCAATAAGCACAATCGCCGCCTGGAACGCAGTCTCCTTATCAAGTTTGGTCGTATCGAGCAAGCGCGCATCCTCCGCCATACGAAGGGGAGCCGAGGCGCGGCCTGAATCGCGCTCGTCGCGGCGGCGGATATCGGCCAGCACCGTCTCATAAGCCAGCTCGGGATTGGTCGTTTTAAGCTCCAGCCACCGCCGTTTGGCGCGTTCTTCCGGGCTAGCCGTCACGAAAATCTTGGCGTCGGCATCAGGGCAGATCACGGTGCCGATATCACGCCCGTCGAGCACAGCGCCGGGGGTTTGGGCGGCAAAGCTCCGCTGACCGTCGAGCAGGGCCGCGCGAACGCCCGCGTAAACCGAAATAACCGAAGCCGCCTCGCCCGCATCCGCCCCTCTGAGCCGCGTCTCGTCCAGCTGATGAAAATCGAGACCACGGGCGGCCTCCGTTGCCACCGTCTCATCTGTGAGCGCGATGCCCCGATCCAGCAGAGAGCGGGCCACAGCGCGGTAGAGGAGGCCCGTATCGAGATGGTTGAGCCCGTAATGCTCGGCAATGCGTTTGCCGAGCGTGCCTTTGCCCGAGGCGGCCGGTCCATCAACGGCGATGATCATGCGTAGAAATCAGCGCCGAGGTTGCGCATCAGGGCAACAAAGCTTGGGAAGCTCGTTGCAATCATGCGCTCGTCATCGACTGTCATTGGCTTGTCGGACGCCATACCCATCACCAAAAAGCTCATCGCAATCCGGTGATCGAGATGGGTCGCAACCGTTCCGCCGCCCGGAACGGCGCCATTCATGCCTTGCACAATCAAATCATCGCCTTCAATCGCATAGGTCATGCCTGCCTGCGCAAGCCCGTCAGCTACCGCCTGCAAGCGGTCGCTTTCCTTGACGCGCAATTCGTTCAAGCCGCGCATCCGCGTTTCGCCGCGGGCGAAGGAAGCGGCGACCGCCAGAACGGGATATTCATCTATCATGGAAGGCGCCCGTGCGGCTGGCACATCAACGCCTTTGAGCGTTGAAGAGCGAACCTGCAGATCGGCCACATCCTCGCCGCCTTCATAGCGCGGGTTTACGATCTCGATGGATGCGCCCATCTCGAGAAGCGTCGTTAAAAGCCCCGTGCGCAACGGGTTCATCATCACGCCTTCAATCAGCACATCCGAGCCCGGCACGATAAGGGCTGCAACCAGTGGAAACGCGGCTGACGATGGATCGCGCGGCACCATAATAGGGCGTGGCTTGAGTTCAGGGCGACCTTCCAGCTCAATGCGGCGGCCATCATGCCCTTCGGGCGTTACCCGCACGGTGGCACCAAAATAGGACAGCATTTTTTCCGTATGGTCGCGGGTCGCTTCCGTCTCGATCACGGTGGTGCGGCCGGGCGAATTCAGGCCCGCCAGCAAAATCGCCGATTTGATCTGGGCCGAGGCAACCGGCGTTGCATAGGTGATGGGTAAAGGATCAGCCGCGCCTTTGATGGTAATCGGGCACCGGCCCCCCTCGGCTTGGGAGACAACTTCGACGCCCATTTCGACAAGCGGATCAAGAATACGCCGCATCGGGCGTTTGCGGAGCGAGGCATCGCCGTCAAACGTAGCCGTAATATTGTGGCCGCCAACAACGCCCATCATCAGGCGAGAACCGGTTCCAGCATTGCCGAAGTCGAGCACATCAGCAGGAGAGCGCAATCCGCCAATGCCCACACCATGCACCCGCCAATGGCCGTCGCCCAGCCGATCAATCTTCGCTCCAAGCGCGCGGCAGGCGCTGGCGGTGCGTAAAACATCATCGCCTTCGAGCAAACCTTCCACCATGGTTTCCCCAACCGACAGCAATCCGAAAATCATCGCGCGGTGGGAAATGGACTTATCGCCCGGCAATTTAACGCGGCCGGAAAGGCTTTTTCCACGGCGCGCGGTGAGCGGTTGGGGCAAGCCCTCATGGGAATTGGACATAGACGGGTCCTTAATAAGCAAGACTATGATAAAGAAGGGACTTGACGCGGCGTGCAGACTGAGCTGAATACCGCGAACTATCACAGTCGGATCGTCCCGTCATCCTGTGCCCGCTCGGTTTTGCGAGGGGAGCGTTTGGAACTGGCGGATGTTTATTTTTCGTTCGGCCCAGCCGAACCAGTCGTAAGAAGAGGTCTTCCCTTGGCCAAACCAGAACTTGGAACCAAGCGTCAGTGCCAGAGCTGCAGCTCGAAGTTTTATGATCTGCAGAAGGACCCGATCCTCTGCCCTAAATGCGGCACTGTATTTCAGCCAACGGCGTTGTCTGCCCGTGCCGAAATGGTAGCGAAGGCGGTCGATGATGATGAGGCCGATGTCGGCACATTAGCAGACGGTCCAGAACTCGTCTCACTCGACGAGGTTGATGCCGAAGAATCGGGCAAGGATATCGTGATTCCCGATGTCGATGTCGAAATCGAAGACGATGACATTGCCGACGAAACCTTCCTCGAAGTAGAGGAAGAAGGCGATGACGATGTTGCCGATCTGATCGACGGCGATCTTGAGGACGACGAAGAAGTCTAATCAGGCTTCCCCCTTGAAGCGGAATTTCCGTCAAGGGGCTTGAGTTGAGCGGCGCGGGGGGCTATAGACCCCCGGTCGCACGCGTCAAACGATGCAAAATGGAGCGGGTTCCCAAGCCACGTTTCGCGATACGGATGGGGTCATAGCTCAGTTGGGAGAGCGCTTGAATGGCATTCAAGAGGTCGGCGGTTCGATTCCGCCTGGCTCCACCAGTCCTCCTCTCATAAACAAGGGAATTTAGATAAGAGACTGTCTCGCCAAAGGCAGAGCAGAGTTCAATCCCATTGCCTTTTCATGATCTTCTTTCCACGCTGTTACGCGACCCTTGGCTCCCGACATGCCGTCGCACTATATATTCGTCCTGTGAAAACCGTGTCCGTTCGCGTATCGTTTAAGTGATTATCATGAAAAACCGGATTGAATTGGCAAATAATAAATTAAAAGAAGCCCTATTTTTTCATCAAAACGGTCAAATTATTCGCGCTATCGGGCTATATGAAGAAATTATCAAAATATCGCCTAAAAATTATGATGCGTTTCATCTGGCTGGGCTCGCTTATACGTCTGTTCATAAAATCGACGTCGCCATCAAGTACCTGTCTAAATCCTTAGAAATTAATCCCAAGTTTTATGCGGCCTATCAAAGCCTAGGCAATGCTTATTTCATGGCGAATAAGTTAGAGAAATCTTTAGAGTGCTATAATAAATTCATTCCCAGTCAGCCGAAAATGCCTGATGCCCATTATAACAAAGGGCTATTACTATTTAATCTTGGTCGTATTGATGAAGCTATTGCCAGTTATAAACAAGCGATCGAATTAAAAGCTGATTATACGGATGCCATTAACAACACGGGACTCGCGCTCGGTGCGTTAAATAGATTTAGCGAAGCCCTCGTCTATTTTAATCGGGCGCTCACCTTACATCCGTCGAATCTGGACGTTATACTCAACCGCGGCATCACTTATAATGATATGGGCGATTATCAAGCTGCGCTGGCTGATTTCAATCGAATCATCATGCTTAAAAAGGATGTTCCCGAAGCCTATCTTGGACGTGGCATTGCCCTTTTGAAACAGGAGCTTTGGGAAGAGGCTTCGGCTGATTTTGACGCTGCTCTAAAAATCAGACCCGATTTTTCCGAAGCCTATAGTAACCTTGGGCTTGTTTATAAAAAATTGGGTTTAAACAATAAGGCGATTGAACATTACCAAGCCGCGATTGTCCATGATCCCAAAAAGTCGGATTATTATTACAATCTTGGCAATCTTTTGAAGGTGATGAACCGTCTTGAGGAGGCTTTGCAGGTTTTTGATCAGGCCCTCGCCCTTCATCCGGCCTTTGCCGATGCCCATCATAACCGGGGCGATGTGTTACTCGAGCTTAATCGCCTCGATGAGGCGGTGGCCAGCTATACTCAAGCGATTGCGATTAGGCCGGATTTTGCCGCCGCCTGGGCAAGTTTGGCAAAAATTGATTCCGAAAATGGAAATTTTGAAGAGGCAGGACAAAAATATCAAAAAGCCCTGTCGCTTGATCCGGTCGAAGTCACCGCGCTCTGCGGTATGGCGGAAATTGAGAAAATCAAAGACGGCGATCCGCTGATCAAGACCATTGCAGATCTACTTTTGAGTGAGGCTGTATCCGACGGAAGTCGGGCTTTGCTTCATCATGCTTATGCAAAGATGTGCAATGATCTGAAGCGGTACGACGATGCGATGACGCATTTTTCAACCAGTAAGTCTTTGCTCCGCTCTACTTTTGATGGGCAACATCACAGCGAAAAATATGTAGCGATGATGTCGGCCTTTAAACCCGAGTTTTTTGCGGAACGAAAGGGGTTTGGCTTGGCTGATGAACGGCCGGTTTTTGTTGTCGGTATGCCGCGATCGGGAACAAGTTTAACCGAGCAAATCTTAGCCAGTCATGGACAGATTGATGGTCTCGGCGAACTTCAGGACCTACCGAGGATTGTCAGGGAAATGGTTGGCGATCACGGCAAACCGGTGCCGTTTTATCACGCGCTCGCCCAATTGCAGGCTTCGGATGTCAAGGCAATGGCCGAACGATATTGCGAGGCTTACGGCCGATCGTCCCGTGAAAACGTCAGAATTATTGATAAGCGGCCGCATAATTTTGAATTGCTTGGCATCATAGCGTTAATGTTTCCAAAGGCTCACATCATCCATTGCCGTCGTGATGCGCTGGATAATTGTGTTTCTATGTATATGCAGAGTTTCAATGAAAACCACGGGTATAATCAGGATTTAACCACCTTAGGCCACTATTATACCGACTATGACCGATTGATGGGTCACTGGGCCAAAACATTGCCACTTCCGATGTATGAATGCAGCTATGAAGAAACCGTTAGCGATGTAGAATCATCGGCGCGCGCCTTGGTGTCCTTCCTCGGACTTCAATGGGATGCCAATTGCCTGAATTATAACAAGAACGATCGGCAAGTTAGAACGCCATCGCAGTGGCAGGTTCGTCAGCCCATTTATCAAACCTCGGTTGAGCGTTGGCGGCGCTATGATCGGTACCTTGATCCCTTGAAAAAAGCCTTGGGCATGGACGGATCGAGTGATCAAACAAGATTAAAATAATCGCGTTCGTTCTATCAAATGACAATCGTTTTACTTGCCTGCCGCAGTACGTTCACTTGCATCAATGATATTGGTGATGCGAATACCCAGATTCTCGCCGACGGTTACGATTTCACCCTTCAGTACCAGCGTACCATTAGCCCTAACGCTGAGATGTTCGCCCGCGAGTGTATCTAATTCCACCACGGAACCAACATTGAGCTTTAACAGATCACGTATGGTAATATTTGATGAGCCTGCTTCAACGGTCAGTTTGACTTCAATTTTTTGGCTCTTCGCGGATTTTAGTGGGTAGATTTGAACTGATCATGTGATTTTTTCTGAGCAAAATCAATTGTTTTTCTCGGTTTTCATGGTTCAGAAAACGTGTCATTTTCTGCTTCATGAAAAAACCTTCATC
>CAIUPE010000136.1 GCA_903900975.1 uncultured Hyphomicrobiales bacterium
AGATATCGAGCTAACTCAGACGATAATAAATAGATTTACGGATATCGTCGGCAGGGACTTTTCAATCAATCTCGTTTGGGTTGAAAAAATTGACCGGTCGAATAGCCATAAGAGATTGTTTTTTTCGAGCCAAGTGTCTTTGTAAATATTATTTATTGCACCGCCCGCCGATCAATAATTCTTGTATTTATCATCAATCGCATTGATCGCCCTTACATTATCAGCCGAACGGCCTAGTTCGTCGAAGGTCTGCGCCAAAAAGGCATCTGCAATTGTTTTGGCAACTTCCGCACCAATTACGCGAGCACCCATGGTAATAATTTGAGCATTATTGGACAAAGCGGCTCGCTCTGCTGAATAAGTATCATGGGTTAATGCCGCACGAATCCCGGGCACTTTATTGGCAGCAATACAAACACCGATCCCGGTGCCACAAACCAAAATTGCCCGGTCAAATGTTCCCTCAATAACCGCCGATGCAACCCGATCCGCGAGATGAGCATAAAAAGCATCGGCACCCTGCTCGGTCCGTGAAAGTTCAGATACTTCAAATTGATCTTTGAGATAATCTGCAAGAATATGGGCTAAGCCCTCTCCAGCGCTATCTCCAGCAATGGCTAATTTCATACCTATCTCCTGATTAACGTGGCGCATTTCATCAAAATATCGATATAGCCGTCCACGTTCCAGGCTGAACGACCGATAAAGAGTCCGTCAATATGAGGGCATGACACAAGCTCCTCGCAATTTTCCGGACTAACCGAACCGCCGTAAAGGCACGGCACCGCCTGCCCTACCATATCGGAAGCAACCTCGATAATTTCACGTTGACGCGCATCGGCATAGTCCGATGTCGCCGGAATTCCCTTTGCACCGATCGCCCAGACAGGCTCGTAAGCGAGTAAGAGGGGCGCCGATTTCTGTACTTGGCTTAACTTAGTCAGCGCACCCCGAACCTGCCGTGCTAAAACGTTCCGAGCGTGGCCCGCTTCCCTCTCGGCCCAGGTTTCACCGATGCAAATCAGCGGAATAAGACCATGGCGTACGGCAGCTTCGACCTTCAGGCCAACGGTCTCATCCGTCTCGCCAAAATGCTCGCGTCGCTCCGAATGGCCGAGCTCGACAATATCAACCTGGCAATCCTTGAGCATGACCGGAGAAATTTCTCCGGTCCAAGCCCCTTGATCGGCCCAATGCATATTTTGCGCTCCAACTTTGATATTCGTATGCTCTAAGGCCGATTTGACCTCGCGGCAGGTAGTAAAGGCTGGAATAATGAAACGCTGGATATTGGGTATATCCGACGCCTCAGCCTGCACAAGCCCATCGGCAAAGCTCAAAGCTTCGGCTAGCGTTTTGTTCATCTTCCAACTGGTGCCAATCCAAAGTTTTTTCCGGTCGGTCATGGTCTCGCTCTAAACATTCTAAATGATGTGCGTTTTTGTCTCTGGCGACTATTCTACTCGCCCGCCCTCGAACGATAAAACGAGCGACGCTGCTGGCCTATTTGAAGAATGTTCAGTTTCGCTGCTTCCCAACCCGATGGCAACTTATTCCATCTTTGCCCATAGGAGCGGTCGGGATGGCTAAATCGTCGCGTCGCTTTATTTTGGCGAACGAGGCGGAATGAAACAACACCTTTCAGGCATTCCAGCCGTTTAACTTCTCTAGCGCGGCCTCTTTATTCATTTGCCATGACCTAGCCTAATGCGCCAACTATGTCTGCATGGACGACGCGGAGAATTGCCATCAATGCCCAGCCTGATCGGTATAGATAGCGGACTAACGGTCACCAAAGCCGTCATCTTTGATGTCGATGGTCGCGTGCTTTCGGTAGCACGACGACACGTACCACAAGAAATGCCCACGCCCCATTATGTCGAACGCGACATGTCCTCACTTTGGATTGCCACGGCCGATGCCGTTCGCGAGGCCATTGATACCAGCGGTCGACCGGCAAGCGACATTGCAGGCGTTGCACCAACTGCTCATGGCGATGGAATATATCTGCTTGATCGGGACCGTACGCCGTTAGGCCGCGGCATTCTTTCGCTGGATAGCCGTGCCTCCGCAATCGTTGCCGCATGGAACCGTGACGGTACATCCACTGAGGCTCTCGCTTTAACGGGACAAATGCCCCTTCCACCGGCTCCTTCGGCTTTGTTGGCATGGATAAAGCAAAACGAGCCCGAGCGTTATGCCAGAATCGGCCATATCCTCGCCTGCAAGGATTGGCTTCGCTATTGCCTGACGGATACCATCGGCACAGATCGAACCGAAGCAAGCACGTCTTTCACCAATGTGAAAACTCAGGTCTATTCAGACGAAGCTTTGCACCTATTTGGCCTTTCTGATCTAGCCCATGCCCTGCCCAAAATTTCTCCGTCAGCCCGCATCGTGGGTGCGATTACGCCATCAACGGCACATCTGACTGGCTTGGTTGAAGGCACGCCAGTTATCGCGGGGCTTCATGACGTAACCGCATCCGCCTTGGGTATTGGCGCCCATAAAGAAGGCGTTGTTGCCGTGGTTGCTGGCACATACTCGATCAATGAAACCTTATCCCCCGAACCACGACCAAGCGAAGGCTGGCTATGCCGCAATGCCATCGAGACGGGCTTATGGAACAATATGGCCATATCGCCCGCTTCATCGACCAATTACGAATGGTTTCTGGATACGTTTTGCCAAAGCGAAAGGAATGATCCATTTAAATCCCGCACGATTCACGAACGGCTTGGGTCCGAGTTGACCGAAGCGCTGACAAAGCCGTCGTCCCTGCTTTTTCATCCCTATCTTTTTGGTTCTCCCTTTGGATCGCAGGCCAATGGAGCCTTCCTTGGCTTACGAGGCTGGCATGATCGGGGGATGGTGCTGCGCAGCATTTTCGAAGGCATCGCTTTCAATCATCGTTTTCATATCGATGCCTTGAAAGCGGCTTTCCGATTTGATGATGTCATGTTGACGGGTGGCATTTCACGAAACCCGATCTTTCCGCAATTATTAGCCGATAGCGTCAATATGCCTGTCATCGTCAGCGATACACCGGAAGCGGCGGCATGGGGTGCAGCCTTGTGCGCCGGAGCTGCTACTGGCTATTTTACCAGCCCGCAGCATGACCCTCGTTCTCTAACGTCGATCGGTCATACTTTTTTTCCTCGGGCGGATGCTGTCGCTATGCTTGAAAAGCGCTATAGGCTCTTCATCGAGGCAACCGATATCTTGGCTCCGTTTTGGTTAAAGCTGGAAGCGCTCTCAGAAAACGAAATGACAACGGCATGACGCACGATACACGCTCCGAGCAAGACCTCCACAGCCGCCTTATCGGGTTATTGAACCAAGTGGTAGATGTCGTGATTATCGGCGCTGGGATCAATGGTGCAGGACTTTTTCGCGACCTATGTGAACAAGGCGTAACCTGTTTGATCGTCGACAAATCCGATTTTGGATCAGGTACGAGTGCTGCTTCGTCACGGCTGATCCATGGTGGACTAAAGTACCTCGAAACCGGCGAATTGCGGCTGGTTGCGCAATCAACGTTGGAGCGCAATCTCCTTCTCAAAAATGCGCCCCATAATGTGAGCCCCCTTTTGACCGTCATTCCCATTTTTTCGTGGGTTAAAGGCATCCGCGCCGCACTTGGAACGCTATTCGGCATGAAGTCGCTGGCGCGCAGTCGCGGTGCGCTTTTGATTAAAGTCGGGTTATTTCTCTATGATTTTTATGGCTCGCGTGAACGGGTCATGCCCAAGCATCATATCCTTTCGCGAAAAGAAGCGCTAAAAGAATTTCCCGGCCTTACGCGTGATATTGTGGCAGCAGGATCGTATTACGATGCGCAAGTAAAATATCCCGAACGCTTGGTGTGGGAGCTCATCCGTGACGGCCTTGATGCCAATCCCCGCTCAGCAGCCCTTAATTATACACACATCAGTCACCTAGAAAAGGACCGCCTCCACCTCAAGGCCGACGACGGACAATGCTATGAAATCTCCACCCGATTGGTCATTAATGCGGCTGGTCCGTGGATCGATACCGTCAACGCGGAACTCGGCGCATCGACGCGTTACATCGGCGGGACCAAAGGATCACATATCCTACTCGACCTTCCCGAACTCGTCGCCATGCTCAAAGGGCGCATGATTTATTTCGAAACCGATAATGGCCGGATCTGCCTCGTTTATGAATATAACGGATTTGCCTTAGTGGGCACGACCGATCAAAAAGCGGCCAATCCGGACACCGTCGTCTGCGAAGCGTGGGAAATCGATTACTTTCTCGAACAACTGCGAGTGCTCTTGCCCGACATGGCCATTAGTCGTGACCAAATTGTGTTCGCCTATAGCGGTATTCGCCCCCTACCCGCCTCCGACACAGCCACACCCGGCCTAATCAGCCGCGACCATTCTTCACCCCGTCTTGAAGCCAACGATGCAAGGCTCTTCCCCATCATCTCGCTGGTTGGCGGAAAATGGACGACATTTCGTGGCTTCGCCGAAGAAATCACCGACACTGTTCTCGCGACTTTTGGTAAGCAGCGTTCGCTGTCGACCCGCGACCTTCCGATCGGCGGGGGACGCAATTTTCCGCGCGATAAAATTGCTCGTGAGCAATGGCTTGCACACGCCGAGCAAGCGACGGGCATATCGAAACCACGTCTAGATGAATTGCTCGTGCGATATGGCACAAAGGCGCTGGCCATTGCGAGCCATAAAGGCCCATTCACCGATCACGACCGCCTACCAAACGCGTCCGGCTATAGTCTCGCCGAACTTGATTGGATCATCGACAACGAAGCCGTTTCAACCATGGCCGACCTCGTCTTACGCCGCACGATAATGGCCTTCGAACAGGCCATGTCGAAGGCCGACCTTGATCGTATCGGTGAATTGTTTGCGACCATTCGGGGGTGGACTGCAGACGAAATGCAAGATCAGGTTAAAAAGCTAACCGACGAACTCGTTCAGAAACATATGCGTATCGTTTAGGTAAGATGGAACGAACTTACCTGTTGAGATAGGTTGAGCCTCCGTTGAGCTGCTCTACATGCATACCAAAGAACATTGACCGTTACCCGATCGCTCACAAAAGCAGATTCATCCGTCAGCCTCCCATAACCGGCTGGCGTCGAGCGTTGCTAAATGAAAGCTATTGCAAGCAAATATCACACGCTTCGTGTCTAGAATAATGCTGATAATAAATAAATTTGCCAGACAATGGTAGCCGATTCCTGTATTAGATGATGCTTGGTCTGGCAGACGAAATCATTAGCGAGTGAAACGAAATGAAACTTTCGA
>CAIUPE010000137.1 GCA_903900975.1 uncultured Hyphomicrobiales bacterium
CAACCCAGTTAGCGGTTGTTAAAAGAATGCAGCGATGCGGCTGCAAGATCTTGTTCACCATCAGCTGGGTTGCGTCGCTCTCGCTCTCAATGACGGCTGAGGGGCGGTAGCTCTCGATCACATCCCAAACCCTTCTCCTATTCCCCTTGTCCCAACGCGATCCGCATCCTATCACTCTTGCATGACCGACATTACCTATCCCGTTGCGGCCTTCGCTGGCCTTGTATCGTTTCTCAGCCCCTGCGTTTTGCCGCTGGTGCCGCCTTATCTCAGTTATATTGCGGGCACCGCGATTGAAGATTTCGCAGCGGGTGGAGAGCGTCGCGTGAAGCGGGATGTGCCGCTGGCCGCCTTTCTCTTTGTACTCGGCTTTTCAACCGTCTTCGTCCTGCTTGGCGCTACCGCTTCGTTTCTTGGTCAAGCCGTTCGCGCCTATCTTGATTGGCTGTCGCTGATGGCGGGCGTGGCCATTATCGCTATGGGGCTGCACTTTATCGGCATTTACCGCATTGGCCTTCTGTTCCGCGAAAAGCGGGTGCAGGTTGAAAAGCCACCGGGCGCTTTTGGCGCATATGTCATGGGCCTAGCCTTTGCGTTTGGCTGGACACCTTGCATCGGTCCGGTCTTGGCTGCGATTTTAGCGGTTGCAGGGTCGGAGGAAAGCGTTGGCCGTGGCGCCTCGCTTTTGTTCGTTTATTCGCTGGGCCTTGGCATTCCATTCATCATTGCAGCCTTCGCCATGGAGCGCTTTACCGGCTTTTTAAAACGCTTCCGTCGGCATATCGGCCTCGTCGAAAAGGCGATGGGCGTTTTGCTTGTCATTACCGGCGTTGCCTTTCTCACCGGCTCGATGAGCGTGTTTTCCTTTTGGCTGATTGAGCATTTCCCGGCTTTAGGAAAGCTTGGGTAAGCGACCCAATCAAGGCCATTATTGATCGAATATTTTAATATGAATTGTATGCTTCTCCCTGAGGGAGAAGCTGTTGGCAAAGCCGACTGATGAGGGGCTAACGGCTTTTATTGAACGCTGTTTCTGTCGAGCGTTATACGGCAAACTTTAGAACCTCATCCGGTCGCGTCCCGCGATCACCTTCCCCTTCAAGAAGAATAAATTCGATCGCTTTCGCGTGGCTTACACATAAAAAAACCCGCGATCTTTGCAGATCGCGGGCTTCAATTGAGCTGATTAAATCAAGCTTACTTGATCGAATCGTCCTGGGCATATTTGCCAGCCTTGAAGCTATGCCATGCATACTTCGGGTCGGTAACGTCGCCCTTGCCGTCGAACTGGATGTGGCCGACTGGCGTGTCGATGGAAACCTGGGCCAAAGCCGCGACAACCTTCTTCGAGTCGAACGAACCAGCGGAGGTCGCTGCAGCAGCCCACGTCTTCACGCCGGCATAGGCATAGAGGGTGTAGGTTGCAACTGGCGTGCCCTTGGCTGCGAACTTATCGCAGATGGCCTTGTTGGCTGGGTTCAAGCAGTGATCTGGTGGGTTCGTGAAGATGGCGCCGTCCGAAGCAGGACCAGCGATCTGAGCGAACTCATTGTCACCAAGCGCGTCGCCCGAGATGAACTGGGCCTTCATGCCCTGCTCAGCCATCTGCTTCACGAGCAGACCGGACTCAGGATGATAGCCGGAATAATACAGCACATCGACCTTAAGCGACTTCAGCTTCGACACCATGGCGGTGTAGTCTTTTTCGCCGGGCGTGATCGCGTCGACGAGAACAGGCTTCAGGCCATTGGCTTCAAGAGCCTTGTTGGTTTCGAGCGCAAGGCCAGCTGCATAAGCTGACTTGTCGTCGAGAACAGCAATGTTCTTGCCCTTGTAGCTCTTCGCGATGAATGCGCCGGCAATCTTGCCCTGCACGTCGTCACGGCCGATCACGCGGAAGATCGAAGGACCAGCGCGTTCGTCGGTCAGCTTGATATTGGTCGAAGCTGGCGAGATCATGATCATGCCTTCTTCGGCATAAACCTTCGATGCTGGGATCGACGAACCCGAGCAGAAATGGCCGATAACCGCTGCAACCTTTTTGCCGACCATGTCGTTGGCAACCGCAACAGCTTGCTTTGGATCGCACTGATCGTCGCCGATCACGCCAACGATCTTCTGGCCAAGCACGCCGCCCGATGCGTTGAGCTCGTCAATCGCCATGTTGAAGCCAGCCTTGAACTGCTCACCGAAAGCGGCAAGACCGCCGGTGACAGGGCCAGCCATGCCGAGCGACACGTCAGCGTGAGCTGCCGTCGACGTAAGAGCGACGCCCAGAGCGAGCATCGAGAGGGAACGAGAGAGTTTCTTCATATGTTTAATCCCCGATTGAACTATCAACACGCTGATAAGATCCGGTAGCGGGTCTTATCAGCCTGCCTTGGGCAAGAAACTAGCCCCTTAATTCTAAGGAGTCATCCGTTTTTTGCCCGAGACTTCTTCCCGTTAGTGTGCCGATCCACCCAAATAGGCAGCCCCGACTTCCGGGTGATTGAGAAGGTCGCTGCCGGTACCCGACAGCGTGATCCTTCCATTGACCATGACATAGCCGCGCGAGGCCAAGCGGAGCGCGTGATAGGCGTTCTGTTCAACCAGAAATACCGTCAAGCCCTGCGATTTATTCAATTCCCGCAGCGTATCGAAAATCTGCTTGGCTACCAGCGGAGCCAAACCGAGCGAAGGCTCATCGAGCAAAAGCAGACGTGGGCGTGCCATCAAGGCGCGCCCGATTGCCAACATCTGTTGTTCGCCACCCGACAAGGTTCCGGCGCGTTGTGCGTGACGCTTTTCTAAAATTGGAAAAAGGGCGTAGATGCGGGCCAGATCGTCGGCGAAATATTTCGGATCGATGGTCACCGCACCCATTTGCAGGTTTTCAAACACGCTCATTCGCGGGAAAATCCGTCGGCCTTCCGGCGATTGCGAAATACCAAGGCGGATAATTTCGTGGGTTGGCATCTCATGGATTGGCTTGCCATCGAACATGACGCTGCCACGCACCGCGCGGTTTACCCCGCAAATAGCCATCATCAAGGTCGATTTTCCGGCGCCATTGGCCCCGATCATCGTGACGATTTCGCCCTCATTGACATCGATATCGATGCCAAACAGCGCTTGATTGCGGCCGTAATAGGTTTCGACGCCCCGAACCGCGAGCAAGGGTTGTGTCATGTTTACCGTTTCCCTCGTTCTATCTTTTCATGAACGCACACTGCTGGCCAACCTCCCGGTTTAGCCGCTGACAGCCTGCTTAGTCTTCAACTACACCGAGATAGGCCTTGATTACTGCGGGGTCATTGCGGACCTCGGTAGCCGTGCCATCTGAGATTTTGCGGCCGTAATCGAGCACAATGATGTGGTCGGAAATTTCCATCACCACGCTCATGTCGTGTTCGATCAGCAAAATGCCGACCTTGTTTGTATCGCGGATCGAGCGGAGCAGCGTATTCAACTCTTCCGATTCACGCGGATTGAGGCCTGCCGCTGGCTCGTCGAGGCATAACAAAACGGGGTCAGTGCACATCGCGCGGGCAATTTCGAGCTTGCGCTGTGCCCCATAGGGCAAAGCCGCAGCCGGATCGTCGGCGCGATCGGTAATCCCGACACGATCCATCCAGAACTCGGCCTTTTCTTTCGCAATCTTCTGGGCCCGCTGGTAGGACGGCGTATTAAAAATTCCAGCCAGCGTGTAAAGCGACGCCCGCATCAGCCGATTATGCTGCGCAATCATCAGGTTTTCGAGCACAGTCATGCCGCCGAACAGACGAATATTCTGGAATGTGCGAGCCACTTTTGCGGTCTGCGAGATCCGGAAGTCTTCCATTTCTTCGAGCTTGAACACGCTATCATCCGCATGCGTCAGCACAATCTGACCATCGGTCGGCTTATAAAAGCCTGTGATGCAGTTAAACGCTGTTGTTTTACCCGCACCATTCGGGCCGATGACGGCCGTGATGTGGTCGCGGTGGACATCGAAAGATACCGAGTCCACGGCGGTCAATCCGCCGAAACGCATGGTGAGGTTGTTAACTGAGAGCAAGGGTACCGACATCTTATCCACGTCCCTGAGAAATCATGGCAGCCGAGACGGTCTTTTTGTCTTTCAAGAAAACCGTCGGCGTTCGAGTGGATACCAGTCCGCGTGGTCGCCACAGCATCATCAACACCATCGCAAGCCCGAACAGCAGCAGGCGAAGCTGGCTCGGGTCGAAGTCGGCGCCGAAAATCACTTTTAGGAATTGAAGCTGGCGAAGCAGTTCGACACCGCCGACCATCGCAATGGCGGAGAAGACCACACCCAGCTGGCTCGACATACCACCCAACACAACAATCGCGAGGATCGTCGCCGATTCCATGAAGTTGAACGATTCAGGACTGACAAAGGCTTGCTTGGCGGCAAAGAACGAGCCGGCAAAACCGCCGAACATGGCGCCAATAGCAAAGGCTGAGAGCTTGGTGTTGACGGTATTGATGCCCAGCGAGCGGCAAGCAATTTCGTCCTCGCGCAGCGCTTCCCATGCCCGACCAATGGGCAGGCGACGCAACCGGCCGGTAACGAAATAGGTGAAAATCGCTAACGCTAAAATCAGGAAATAGAGGAAGATAATGCGCTGCAGACTCGAATATTCAAGCCCGAAGGTTGCCGCAAAGCCGCCCGGCTCCTGATTGAAGGGTAGGCCGAAAAAGGACGGCCGCGGAATGCTCGAAAGACCATTCGAGCCGCCGGTAAAACTGCGCCAGTTCAGCAACACAACGCGGATGATTTCACCGAAAGCCAATGTCACGATGGCAAGATAATCGCCACGCAAACGCAAAACGGGGAAGCCGAGAACCACGCCCCATGTGGCCGCCAAAAGACCCGCCAAAGGCAGGCACATCCAGAAGCCGAAGCCGAAATGGATCGATAGAAGCGCGTAGGAATAGGCCCCCACCGCATAAAAGGCCACGTAGCCAAGGTCCAACAATCCCGCCAAGCCGACCACAATCTGTAAGCCCCATCCCAACATGACATAAGTAATGATGAGAATACCCAGATCGAGGATATAGCGATCAGACGACGGCAGGAACGGAAAAATCAACCCAAAAACCAGCAGAAGCGGAGCAACCGCCTTGGCGACTTTCGAAGAACCCAGCGCGCGGGCAAGAGCGGAAGGTGCTGCCTGCTTTTGCTGTTTACCCTCTTTGTTCGAGGACATCAGCTCGTAAGCGATGCGTCCGAAAAACACCAAGCCACACCCGATAGCCAAGAGCGGCCAACGGTATTGCAGGAATAACCCATCAACGCCGCCTGATGCTGCTGTCTTGATACCGAGCGTCGGCAAAAAGAGAAAGAAGGCTATGAAGGTCGCAACGACACTGCGCTTTAAAATGGGCAGCACTTTTGAAATCGATTGATCATTCTGAGACATGGTTCAGACCTTCTCGATTTCAGGACGGCCAAGCAGTCCTTGCGGCATGAAGATAAGAACGACGATCAGCATCGAGAACGCTGCCACATCCTTGTATTCGGACGAAAAATAGGCCGCGAAAAACACTTCGATCAGACCGATCACCAAGCCGCCGAGCATCGCACCGGGCAGCGATCCGACGCCCCCGAGCACGGCTGCAGTAAACGCCTTAATACCGGCTGAGAATCCGATGTAAAAATCGATCACGCCATAATAAAGTAGATACATGAGGCCGGCGACGGCAGCCAGTGCGGCACCGATCACGAAGGTTGTTGAGATCGTTGTATTCACGTCGATGCCAAGCAACATCGCCATTTTCATGTCCTGCTCACACGCGCGCTGGGCGCGGCCGAGCGATGTTTTGGAAATGAGATAGGTGAAGCCTGCCATCAAAAGGAATGTCAGCACGACGATGAGGATCTGCATATAAGTGATGCGGACCACGAAGTCGTCGCTTGAGAGAAGAGTAAAGCCACCCGAAATAATGGCCTGAAGCGGCTTGACGCGTGCGCCCTGCGTCGCCTGAACAAAATTCTGCAAAAAGATCGAGACGCCGATGGCCGTGATCAATGGCGCAAGCCGGAAGGAACCACGCAGCGGCCGATAGGCCAACCGTTCGATCGTCCAGCCATAAATGCCCGCAATGACCATGGAGATTGCCGCCACCAGGACAAGCACGCCGATGCCTAAAAAGACATTCGAGGTACCGGTAATCCCAAAAATGATGATTGTGATCAGGGAAACAAACGAACCGACCATAAACACGTCGCCATGAGCGAAATTGATCATGCCGATGATGCCGTACACCATCGTATAGCCAATCGCGATCAGGCCATAAATCGACCCCAGCGTGATTCCGTTGATGAGTTGCTGTAGAAAATAATGCATCCCTAAAACCCTGCCCCTATGGCTTTTTTTGTTCTCTGCCGAAATCAGTAGCCGATCAATCGCGGCTCCGCCAGCCTGTAGATGTCACTTCAGGCCCTGATTTAACGGATTTTTTTGTACAAATTTGAAGCTTTTGCGACATTAACCGGCAGAAACCGTGTCTTTCACCAGAAAACCATGCGCCAAAGGGTCGCGGTCATCGATGAAAATCGTGTTGTAACCGGTCATGCGCGCCCAGCCTTCAATCGATGGGATGATGGCATCATAGGAGCCCACTTTGGTGGCGCGCTCGACGCGACCGCGAAACAAAGTCCCGATAATACTCTCGTGAACAAAATCATCGCCGACCTTAAGTTTGCCCTGCGCCGCCCATTGCGCCATGCGCGAGGAGGTTCCGGTGCCGCAAGGCGAGCGGTCGATGGCCTTATCGCCGTAAAAGACGGCGTTTTTGGCGTGCGCTTCGGGGTGGGTTGGCGTGCCTGTCCAGAGCACATGCGAGAGGCCGTTAATTGCCGGATTTTCCGGATGGATGAAGGTATATTTGGCGCGGAACGCCTCGCGAACCTTTGGGCTCCAGCGTAAAATGTCCGACGGGTTGACGTGCTCAAGCCCGGGGAAATTCTTCTGCGGCTCGACAATCGCATAGAAATTGCCGCCATAAGCAACATCGACAGTGATCTCACCCAATCCGTCCACTTCCGCCGAAATGCCGGTCGAGTGCAGGAACGAGGCGATATTGGTAATCCGCACGCTGTCGACAAAGCCGTCCTTCATCTCATAGCGCGCTTCGACCACACCTGCGGGCGTGTCGATCATCAAACGGCCGGGTTCGCGGGGCGACACCAGTCCGCGCTCTAAAGCCATCGTCACGGTGCCGATGGTGCCGTGGCCGCACATCGGCAGGCAGCCTGACGTCTCGATGAAGAGAAACGCGATATCGCAATCGGGCCGCGTTGGCGGGTAGAGGATCGCGCCCGACATCATGTCATGGCCGCGCGGCTCGAACATCAGGCCAGTGCGGATCCAGTCATATTCGGCCAGAAAATGCGCCCGCTTTTCGACCATATTCGCACCAACGAGGTTTGGGCCGCCGCCTGCAACAAGGCGCACCGGATTGCCGCAGGTATGACCGTCGACGCAGAAAAAAGTGTGGGTTGCCATGGGGTTAGACGTGTCCGTTGCAGGGTTGATTCAGGCTGGTGGAAGGTTTGAGTTCATGTTTTGATTCAAGGTATTAAAGTTTTGATTCAGAATCCGGATTATTGTGTAACCTTTTGAAAATAAAGTCAAAAACACTGCAGGTCAAAGTTTTTTTCAACGCCATCTTGCGAAAAATCTTCGCTATCATTTTAACATCATGATAAAAAGTTGAGACTTGTATAATTCTATCAGATATCGCCGTCCTCTCATGGCGACGACAGATCGCTAAAGCGGGTGGCGCATTAATAACGATAGCAAAGGAGAATAAATTGGCCAGAGGTATCGAAAACAAAGTTATCGTCATCACTGGCGCGAGCAGTGGCCTAGGCGAAGCGACAGCGCGGAGACTGGCCGGAGAAGGTGCGAAGCTTGTTCTGGGAGCACGCCGCCTCGACCGTCTTGAGGCGCTTGCCAAGGAACTGTCGCTGGGCGATGACGCTGTCGTCAAAACCGATGTGACCAAGAGCGATCAGGTGCAAAGCCTCGTTGATCGAGCGGTCCGGAAACACGGTCGTATCGACGTGATTATTAATAACGCGGGTCTTATGCCCCACTCGCCGCTGGAACGGCGGAAGATCGATGACTGGGATCGCATGATCGATGTCAACATCAAGGGCGTGCTTTATGGCATCGCCGCCGTTTTGCCGCAGATGAAAGTTCAGAAGAGCGGTCATATCATCAACGTGTCGTCTGTGGCGGGTCACAAGGTTGGTAAGAACAACGCGGTCTATTGCGCAACGAAGACAGCCGTTCGCGTGCTCTCCGAAGGCCTTCGGCAAGAAGTGAAACCATACAATATCCGGACGACGATTATTTCGCCGGGAGCGGTAGCTACCGAACTGACCGGGAGCATCACTGAGCCGGATGTAGCTGCCGGGGTTCAGGAATTCTACCAGAAATACGCCATTCCCGCTGACTCCTTTGCGGACATGGTGGCCTTTGCCCTGAGTCAACCGGAGAATGTGGACGTGAACGAAATCCTCTTCCGGCCCACGAGCCAAGAACTCTGACCATTGGGCTTAAAGCCGATCCAAACGTGAAAAAAGCCGGAAGAAGGGGATGGCCATGACGAATATCATAGTTGTCATAGGAGCGGGATCAATTGGTCAGGCGATCGCGCGGCGTATCAGCGCGGGCAAGCACGTTCTGCTTGCCGACTTAAACCGGCAGAGCGCCGATTCGGCGGCAAAAACTCTGAACGATGCCGGGTTCTCGGTAAGCACCGCGAAGGTTGATGTCTCGTCGCGTGAGTCTGTCCACGCACTTGTCCGGGCTGCAACCGCTTTAGGGGAAATTATTGGTGTTATCCATGCTGCAGGTGTTTCCCCTACCCAGGCATCGCCAGCGACGATCCTGAAGGTAGATTTGTACGGGACGGCGCTCGTTCTGGAAGAATTTGGCAATGTCATTGCGCGTGGCGGCGCGGGCATTGTTATCGCATCACAGTCGGGACACCGTTTGCCTGCGTTAACCGCCGAGCAGAACGCAATCCTCGCCCTTACGCCAGCCGATGAGTTGCTCGAACTACCCATGCTCCAACCCGATCAAGTGACAGACCCTCTACACGCTTACCAGTTATCAAAGCGAGGAAATTCACTGAGGGTGATGGCCGAAGCTGTCCGATGGGGCAAGCGCGGCGCACGGATCAACACGATTAGTCCTGGCATTATCATCACGCCGTTGGCGAACGATGAATTGAACGGGCCACGCGGACCTGGCTATCGGCGCATGATCGAACTTTGCGCGGCCGGACGCGCGGGAACGCCCGACGAGGTCGGGAATGTCGGTGCCCTCCTTATGAGTCCTGACGGGGCGTTCATCACTGGCAGCGACATCCTCATGGATGGCGGCGTAACTGCGGCATACTGGTTTGGCGAACTCGCTCCTAAGTAGTCGTTAGTGAATAAATCAAGCCGTATGGGAGCCAAGATTCTCTCAAAAGACAGCATGCTCTAACCTTTTGAAAACAGACTCAAAAACGCTGCGGGCTAAAGCTTGACAGATTAATTGGCGGATTTCGCCCTGTGATTAAATCGGCAACGATTTTTCCGGTGGCAGCCGATTGCGTTAAGCCATAATGGCCGTGGCCGAAGGCGTGAACGACATTGGGAGAGCGGCTCGAATAGCCGATGACAGGCAAAGAGTCCGGTATCGAAGGGCGGAACCCCATCCAGACAGTGCCTTGGTCAAAGCTCGGCAAATCACGGATGAACCGTTCGGCCTTTTTATAGATCGCGCGGGTGCGGGCATGGTTGGGCGGGAGTTTGAGGCCCGCGAGTTCAACCGCGCCGCCCAAGCGTAATCCGGTATCCAAAGGCGTGGCGACAAAGCCTGAGCCTTGGAAGGAGACGGGACGGCTTACATAGCGCGTCGAGCCGGGGAAGGAGATGTTATAGCCGCGCTCGGTATCGAGCGGGATATGGTCGCCGACCGTTGCCGCAATCGGTTTTGACCAAGCGCCCATGGCGACCACAACGCGGTCAAAGCCGACGGGTTCGCGCCCGTCAAAGCGGACTGTGACCAATTTTCCAATCTCAAGCGCTTTGACGCTCGCCTGTAAAAAATCAATGTTCCGGGCGCGGGCGGCTTCATAGAGCGCCATGGTCACGAGATAGGGATCGGAGACGTGGGCCGCATCGGGAAAATAGGCAGCGCCCGCAATCGCATCGGTAAAGGCCGGTTCCATCTGGCGAAGGTCGGGGCCATCGAGATATTCAACCCGAATGCCTGCGGCTTCCTGGCGTTTGAAATGCGGCATCGCCTCCCGAAAGGCGTCATGTGTCTCAAACGCAAACAATCCGCCGCGCCGGTGGATCATTTTCTCCATGCCCAACCGCGCCGACAATTGCGTCCAAGCGGGCATTGCGAGGCTTTGAAGCGCAATCAGCGCGTCAATCGAGCGGGCCAGATTGGCAGGCCGTGAAGCAATCAGCAGGCGGACCAGCCAAGGCAGGATGGGAAGAAGATATTCGCGCCGAATAGCCAGCGGCCCTAATGGGTCCGACAGGAATTTAGGCACTTGGCGCAGCATTTTAGGATGCGCGATCGGATCGATATCCGTATGCGCCAGCCATCCTGCATTGCCCCGCGAGGCACCCGCTGCCGGGCCCTCACGGTCAATGATCACGACGGAATGGCCGTCATCAGCCAGCGCATGGGCGCTCGCTAATCCTATCAGGCCCGCTCCGAGGACGGCGATTTTCATGCTGCTCTGACCGATTAGAGCTTTGGAAGGGCAGGGCGAACCGCCAAGGCCTTCTGGACGATCCCCTCAATCCGCGTCCGCTCGCTGCCTGAAAGGGCAATGCGCGGCGCGCGGCAACGGTCATTGGTGCCGGTGACGAGGGCTTCGACGAGCTTGATATTCTGCACAAGGCGCGCCGACACGTCGAGGTCGAGCAAAGGCTGGAACCAACGATAGATCTTGAGCGCTTCTTCCATCCGGCCTGCCTGCTGCAATTTCCAGATCGCGACTGTCTCATCCGGGAAGGCGCAGACAAGGCCCGCGACCCAACCATGCGCGCCCATGGCCAGACTTTCGAGCGCGAGATTGTCGACACCGGTAAACACCTGCATCTTATCGCCCATCAAATTGAAGATGTGGGTAATGCGGCGGATATCGTCGGAGGATTCTTTCACCGCCGCAAACAGCGGGTCAGCGGCGAGATCAACCAGCATTTCAGGAGTCAGATCAACGCCGTAAGCGACAGGGTTATTGTAGATCATCACCGGCAATTGACCGGCTTTAGCCACCGCGCGGTAATGCGCCATCGTCTCATGCGGTTCGGATTTGTAAGGAATGCCCGGCAAAATCATAAAGCCCTGCGCGCCAGCTTTGGCTCCGGCTTCGGCCAGCGCTTGAGCGCGGCGGGTGGAGCCTTCCACAACCGTCAAGAGAACCGGAATTTTGCCATTCGCAACGCGAAGGGCGGTTTTGAGCACCTCAACCTTCTCGTCAAAATCAAGCGTCGAGGTTTCGCCCAAGGAACCGCACACAATGATTCCATCCACGCCTGCGTCCGTCTGGAGTTTGAAGCAACGCTCCATTTCGGCGATGTCTAAGCGGTTATCGGTGGTGAATTTGGTGGTTACCGCTGGATAAACGCCAGTCCATTTCGCGTGCGACATGTGTAAGCCCTTTTTTGTAATTTTCTCTGCAGCGGCTATAGCATCAAGTTTTCGCGCGGCAAAGAATTTGCCGATCTCTTTTGCGTGATATTTGGTTGCAGCTTGTGAAAGGCTCAAAATTTAATGGCCCATCGTTCGATCGCCCTAACGACGCTGGTTGTTGAAGAATATGATCCCGCCATCCGGTTTTTTGTTGAACGCCTTGGCTTTGCGCTGATCGAGGATACTGAACTCGGCGGGGGCAAACGATGGGTTATTGTGTCACCCGGAACATCAGGGGCAGCGCTGTTATTGGCGCGTGCGAAAAATCTCGAGGAAACCCATGCCATTGGGCGGCAAACGGGCGGGCGGGTCGGTTTTTTCCTCGAAACGGACGATTTTGCACGTGATTTTGCCAATTATTCGGCGCGCGGCGTTCGATTTTTAGAGCAACCACGTCAGGAGTCCTATGGCATGGTGGCTGTTTTCGAAGATTGTTGTGGTAACCGGTGGGACTTGATCGGGCGGACAAGAGGGCACGGTTGATGGATATATCTAGAACACCTTTACGATGGCTGGTGGTTCCTAACCGCGCAGGCGGCAATAGCAAGTTGGCGATTCGCTTCAGGCCCGGAAAAGGTCAACCGATTCTATGGCTTGGCGGGTTTCGCTCCGATATGGATTCAACAAAAGCCGAAGCCATCGATGGCTGGGCCGAGCGGGAAGGGCGTCCCTTTATGCGCTTCGATTATTCCGCCCACGGCCTAACCGGCGGCGATTTTGCCGAGATGACGCTCTCCGTCTGGCTGGAGGATGCGCTGGCCGTTTGGGATCATCTTGGCGATGTGAAGCCGGTGATCGTGGGCTCCTCCATGGGCGGGTGGATTACCCTGCTGGCCGTGCGCGAACGGGCTCGGCGCGGCTTGTCCGGCCCCTCGGCGCTCGTGCTCATCGCGCCAGCGGTCGATTTTTCAGAGGAGCTGATGTGGAAGGCCTTTCCGGAAACAATCCGGCAAGAGATTTTAACCAAAGGCGCCTTTTACCAGCCCTCGCCCTATGGCGAACCCTATCCGATAACCCGGGCCTTTATTGAGGATGGCCGCACCAATCTGCTGTTTGGCTCGCCCATTAACCCCGGGGCACCGGTGCACATCCTGCAAGGCATGAAAGACGATGCCGTGCCATGGGGCCACGCGATGAAACTGGTCGAGCATTTACCGCTAAGCGATTGCAAACTGACTCTTATTAAAGACGGTGATCATCGGTTGTCGCGGGATGAGGATATTGAGGTTTTGTTGCGGGCGATCAACGCGTTTTAGTGTCCTGTCATTGCGAGGTGAGGAGTGTTTTGCGCGAATTATCGCCTCAACCGGCAACCGTAATCACCCCATCGTCTGCAATCGACACCGTTTGCCCATGCAGCGCTCTTTGCTCTTCCGCACCTAATCGATAAGCAGGTGGTACGGCCCAGCCCATTTCGCGCGCCACGATAATACCAAGCAACAAAATAGCGTCAGGCTCCGGCATCAAAAGAGCAGTTGGCGCACGCCCAGCATGCACCAGCTCCAGCATCACAGCCGCGGCGGAGGACGAGCCGATCATGCCGGGAAGCGCCAAAACCTTGCCCGCAATCGATTGTCCGCGCTCGGGATGTCGCGCATCGATAATCAGGCCGGTTTTGGGATCAACACCACCCCAAAAGCTGATCGGATGGGTTAAAGCCAGCACAACACCTGCGCCGTGGCCCTCGAGGAGAACGTCTGCTTTTAGCGCCATAATGCGTTATCCCGGGTCAGGAGGCCTGTTACCGCGCTCTCTACACAATCTTTGAGCGAGCCATATTGTACCGCATATCCGGTGTTTCCGGGGGCGTAATGGGCGAATTTGCCCGAATTGGTCATCAACACGCCATCGCCCGCGGGCAGGATCGGCGTCACAACGACGCAGGTATCGGCCACAAAGGTAACGCCGAGCTTTTCCAGCGCCGCCCGTTGCCCATTGGCTTCAATCTGGCGGATCACATGGCGGCCGGTGCAGGCATAGATGGTTTTTTCTAGCTTGCGGCCATTGATGAGATGTGAAAGCGCCTCCACCTCGTCAATCGAAAGGTGAGGGCTGCCAATCGCTACCGCGTCAATCGCTTCATCCGATGTGGTCGAGAGCCGCTTTAACGCACCCAAAACCATCTCGGCGGTCACTTTGATCGTCTTCTCGGCAGGCTTGCCTTGCAGTGCGGTCGCAACATCAGCCGCTTCAGGGGTTACCCCAGCAATATGAAAGAGACCAACGCCACCGGATGAGGCCGCCGCCGCTCCAAACGCTTTAAGATTGTCATCGTTCGGCATGCCTTGCAGGCCATCCACTACGCCAATCGAATTGACCATTTCAAGCCCGAACCATGTCCCCAGCACAGGGTAAAACACATCCGAACGGCGGAGCGCCTCGGACAGGCCTGAGACATCGGCCACAACCGTCGCACGACGATTCTCGATACGATGTAGGCCATAATCGGGCGCAAAGCCCACAATCGCGCAGGCAATATCAAGAAAATCGCCATAGCGGTTGGTGCGCGCGCCTAAAACGGAATTGCAGAACACAACGGCATTGGATTCGCCCCAGGCGACATCGCTGCCGAGCGCGGGGCGGTGGCCCGCTTGGTAAGGAGAGCACGTCCAGGACGGCTCACAGCCCATCGCCTCATAGGCCATCATCATGCGTTTCGCCATATCGCGCTCGGCGGGCGGCATGCGTTGTTTGGAACAGCCCATCAAATCCAGCGCGCCAACATTCAGCGTCGAGCGGACTTTGACCTTGCCCGAGCCTTCGACCAGTTTTTCGGCAAACAAAGTGCCAGAATCGCCATGATAAAGCGCGCCATCTATATGGGCGGAAGCAATCGGAATTAGCCGGGGTGCGCCCATGAGCCGCGCCGTATCGGCCACGATCCGCATCGTCATGGCGGCACCTGCGCCTTCCGAGCCTTGGGCGATGGCCATCTGTTCGTCGGTAAGCGCTAAAGCCATGGGTTGTGCTCCTTTGAACCTACCCCGCCCCAAACCGCTTCGCTTGTCAATGTGTCAGTGATAGTGACCTAATACGGGTCTGATCAGGATGTTTATGATACTATTTGCTCAAAAATTAGTGGTTCTGCTATCCTGTTGCGCCTTGACCGGCACTTTCTTGCGTATAAAGTCATGCTATTCAATCGGAGGGCCGATGGAATTTTCTGCGTTGTGCAGATGAATTCCGGATGTTCTGAAAAGCTGAGCAATCGGCATAACGGGCAAAGAGACCCGACAACCAGTGGAGGAAGGCTCATGGCGAGCGTCACGATGATCGTTAACGGCAAGGAAGTTACCGCAACTATTGATCCGCGGACCCTTCTTGCCCAGTTCCTGCGCGAAAATCTTCACCTGACCGGAACCCATGTCGGCTGCGATACCAGCCAATGCGGCGCTTGCGTTGTTCATGTCGATGGCCGCTCGATCAAAAGCTGCACAACCTTGGCAATCGCGTGCGATGGTGCCGTTGTAACCACGATCGAAGGTATCGGCACGACGGAAAATCTGCATCCGATGCAGGCAGCTTTCCGCGAAAACCATGGTCTTCAGTGCGGCTTCTGCACACCGGGCATGATCATGTCGGCGATCGACATCGTGAACCGTAAGGGCAACCATCTCGACGAGCACACGATCCGTGAAGAGCTCGAAGGCAATATCTGCCGCTGCACGGGCTATCACAACATCGTGAAAGCCATTACCGCCGGCGCCGAAGCAATGGCTAGCAAATAAAACATGTCGAACAGGCCCTTTTTCGGGGCTTAGCAGAATATGACCGCCAAAAAAGCGGCTTTGGAGGAATATCCCATGAGTTCAGCGACAGGCATTGGAGCCTCGGTGCTCCGCAAGGAAGATCTCCGGTTCATCACCGGCAAGGGCCAGTACACCGACGACGTTAATCGGCAGGGACAGGCGCACGCCTATTTCCTGCGTTCGCCGCACGCCCATGCGACGATCAACAAGCTGGATGTATCAGCTGCCAAAAAGGCACCGGGCGTGCTCGACGTTCTAACCGGCGACGATCTTGCCCATGATAAGATCGGTGGTCTGATCTGCGGCTGGATGATCCATAACAAGGACGGCTCGCCGATGAAGGCTGGCAGTCATCCGGCTCTGGCGCAAGGCAAAGTGCGGTATGTCGGCGATCACGTCGCCGTCATCATCGCGGAAACCTACACGCAAGCCAAAGACGCCGCTGAATTGATCGTCGTCGATTACGGCGTGTTGCCTGCTGTCGTCGACATGAAAACGGTCTCGAAGGGCCCAGCCATTCATGATGTGGCCCCCGATAACGTCGTTTATGATTGGCATCTCGGCGATAAGGCAGCCACTGAAGCTGCGTTTAAAAATGCCAAGCACATCACCAAGATTGACCTCGTCAATAACCGCCTGATCCCGAATGCGATGGAACCTCGCGCGGCGGTTGGTGATTATGATGCTGGTCAAGAGCAGTTCACGCTCTATACCACGAGCCAGAACCCGCATGTCGCGCGTTTGGTGCTCTCAGCCTTTATCGGCATCGCGCCCGAGCACAAGCTTCGCGTCATTGCGCCCGATGTCGGCGGTGGTTTCGGCTCGAAGATCTTCATCTATGCCGAAGAAACCGTATGCGTGTGGGCAGCCAAGCGCGTGGGTCGTCCCGTCAAGTGGACGGCGGACCGCACCGAGGCCTTCTTGTCCGATGCGCATGGCCGTGACCACATCACGCATGCCGAATTGGCGATGGACGACAAGGGCAAAATCCTTGGCTTCCGCATCAAGACCAAGGCCAATCTGGGCGCCTATCTCTCGACCTTCTCAAGCTGCGTGCCTACCTATCTCTACGCGCCGCTTTTGTCGGGTCAGTATGACATTCCGGCCATCTATGTTGAAGTTGAGGGCATGTACACCACAACCGCACCGGTTGACGCCTATCGCGGCGCTGGCCGTCCGGAAGCAACTTTCGTTGTTGAACGCGTGATGGAAGTCGCCGCCCGCGAATTGGGTATGGATCCAGCGACCTTCCGCCGGAAGAATTTCGTCAAATCCTTCCCGCATCAAACGCCTGTGATCATGTGCTACGACACCGGCAATTACACCGCTTCGCTCGATCTCGCACTCGAAATGGCCGATTATAAAAACTTCGGCAAGCGTAAGAAGGAAAGCGCCAAGAACGGCAAACTGCGCGGTATCGGCTTCTCGGCCTATATCGAAGCCTGCGGCATCGCGCCGTCTGCTGCCGTTGGCTCGCTCGGTGCAGGCGTTGGTCTTTGGGAATCGGCCGAGGTCCGCGTCAATCCGGTTGGCACGGTGGAAGTGTTGACGGGTTCGCACAGCCACGGCCAAGGCCATGAGACGACGTTTGCTCAGCTCGTGTCGGATCGCTTGGGCATCGACATCAATTCGGTGGCGATCGTGCATGGCGATACGGATAAAGTGCAGTTCGGCATGGGCACCTATGGATCGCGGTCCGGCTCGGTCGGTATGTCGGCTATTTCCAAGGCGCTCGATAAGGTTATTGCCAAGGGCAAGAAGGTCGCATCCTACGCGCTCGAAGCGTCTGAAAAAGACATCGAGTTCAAGGATGGCCGCTTTTCGGTCACTGGCACCGACAAGTCGCTCGCTTTCGGCGAAGTCGCCTTGCAAGCCTATGTCGCGCATAAATTCACCGGCGCTGAATTGGAGCCGGGTTTGAAGGAAGGCGCGTTCTA
>CAIUPE010000138.1 GCA_903900975.1 uncultured Hyphomicrobiales bacterium
TATTTATTGTTCCTGATCACAAAATCATTTTCCCCTTTATGGCCATTGTCGGCTTCACCTTCGTGGCGCCACTAATAATTTACACTTGGGCACGAAATTCTCTATTTTCTTAAATTATTTCCAGCTAGTTTGGAGAAATACTGGCTCAGCAAGCTGGGATTACCACACGTTGAATGAAAATTTTTGAATATGCGTGACAAGATTAAGATCGATTTTGCAGAAAATAAACAAGATCGATCAAAAAAAACCTTAGAAAATATTCTAGAGGCAGCTAACAATTTGATTGAACAGGCGGATCCCAAGCTCTTCACCAGCAGGATATTGGCCGCTGAGTCCGGATATTCTCTAGGAACTCTTAATAAAAGACTTCTTTCCGTCGATAATGTTTTCATATGGCTTATCGAACAAGGTCAAAAGCAGCATATAAAACGGGCTTCCCAAATCATTGTAGAGTTTGATCCGCAAGAACCCCTACATCATCTCGTTGAAAATCTTGTCGATACTTTTTTTTCAATCATGAAAAAAATCAACCCGAGAGTCATTCGATATTATGAGCATCGGAGGGCTTTAAAATTAGGTCTCATTGAAGATTACGACCGCACGGATGCACTTGTAGGTCCGTTCCTCGTCGCGGCAAGACAGAATAGGACTAACACCTTTCGTGACCTAAATAGTACCGAATTAAGATTGATATTACGTGCTTCATTAAGCTTCTTAGAACGTCCATTTATTTATTCTGATCCGATTGCTGGATCGATCGAACATCGTAAATTGGCCGTCGATAATTGCCTTCGACTGCTCGGGCGTTAAAAACATTGTGATTTATTCCCAATGGGTCCGCAATGCGATCAATCGATGAGTGGCGATAATCTTCGCGTCGCGGTCGCCTTCGTATTTTTCTCACAATGATGAAAAAAGTTGCGCCGCTCCTCAAAGCTCAATGAGGTCAAACCGAGCACTTTGATGGGTGTAAATCGATGGATCGCAGTGCCGTTAAAACTGATCACATTTTGTTCAGCAGAACAATAGAATAAGTATATGATTTAATTGATTAAAAAATCAATATTTTGGGTTTTGAATTAATGATCACTTTTTATTTTTGTTCATTGCTAAATGAGAAAAATTGGACCTAATCCTGCCATTCTCGCGTTAGTTCGCGTCTAATAGGTGGAGTATAAAATGAAAGCGTATTTTCTCGCTGCAGTCGCTGCAATGACCGTTTATTCAGCAGCTTATGCATCCGACCTGCCGTCGAAAAAAGCATCTGGTGCAGTGGTATCATCGGGCTCGAAACTTTATGATTGGTCTGGAGCATATGTTGGCATAAATGGCGGATATGGAACGAGTAATTCCGATATTACGAATGTTCAATTTGGCAGTGGAACGTTGTATTCTTATCCTGAAGAGGATGGTTCCTTTAAAATGTCGGGCGGTCTTGTTGGCGCTCAACTGGGTTACAATTATCAAGCCGGAAATATGGTTTATGGCTTTGATGCCGATTTTGATTTCGGGAATATGAAGGGAAGTTACGCATTTCCGGATCCCAATCAAATCAATCTCGACGGTGAACTCCAGTCGATCGGCACCGTTCGAGCACGTTTCGGTTATGCAATGGACAACCTATTAATTTTTGCAACCGGTGGCCTTGCATATGGTTCAACCAAGGCTGCACTATCGAGTGTGACACCGCCTGTTGTTACAGCCTCAGGTTCTAAATCCTATATTGGTTACACTGTGGGCGGTGGTATTGAATATGGATTAACGAAAAATTGGACGGTGAAGGCTGAATATCTCTACGTGGATTTAGGTAAGCAATCGAATACTTACACCTTCACCGGAGACGTGGCAGAGGCGGCCGCCGATACAAGTTTGACAAGTAACATCGTCCGTATCGGTCTGAATTATAAGTTCTGATTTTAACCTTTTACCCAACAACAGCAAGGTCTCAGCAATGGATGGGGCCTTGCGGTTTGGATATGTCGGGTGCTGTATCGTTGACGGCTTAATTTTAAACGAAATATTCATAGGCGACGATAGCGTGACGAAGCCGATCTCTGGTATCGCAAGCCCATGATGTTTGATGTCGCTTCAGGCCGCTTTGTCCGATCGGCATACCGATAACCGACCCCTAGAATTTATAGCTCACATCCAATCGAATAACGTTAATGGCCGAACTGGTTTCAATCGGAACACCGCCGTTATTGCTGCCATTCGGAAGGGCGCTGGTCATATCCACTTTTCCAAAATCATAATGCAGGAATTCGGCACCAATGGTCCAGCGATCATTAACCGCATAGTCGATTCCACCACCGGCGACCCAGCCGGAAACCGTTTTCGATACCTGATAATTGGCGAGCGGCGAGCCGATATAGGAAATCGTCCCGGAAGCGGTTTCGCCGGAAAGCGCCCAACCTCCCGTACCAAACAGAAGGACATTGTCCATCGCATAGCCGACACGCCCGCGGAGGGAGGTAAACCAGTCATGTTTGACAGCCAGAGTACTGGAATAGCCAAGTTCGGAACCGCCCGTCGTCGACCCCGCAAAGGTCGATGTATCCAGATCGCCGACTACGCCGAAAACGAGGTTGTCTTGCCGAACGTCTAGCCCCAGATGAGCGCCGAGTAGTGCCCCTGAAATATCAAAAGATTTTGATCCGTCCGTTGGGGCGGTAAAAAAGGCACCTTCGCCCCCTGTCAAATTGGCCTTTGACAGCACTGCGGCACCGATATGCCCGCCACCATAAACGCCCGACCATAGCGCCTGCTGGCTTGTGACAGCAGGCTTGGCTTTCTTGCTTGTGCGAGGAAGATCGACCGCTCCAGCGGGCAGGGAAACAAATGCAGTCAGCATCGTTGTTGAAAGCAGAAGTAACGAAATTGAACGCATGAACCAAAATCTCTGAAGGATACTCAAACTTTAAAAAAAGCTGACAGATTTGGATAGAATAGTCAAATGACCTGCTTAGTCGAAAATGAGGATGGAACTCAAGAGCAGGCTTCGGAGGCGATACTTGTCGTGCGGCGATTTTTCGTGTTGATAAACGCTGTGTCGGGTGTGTTAGTCAGTCGAGTATGCGGGTGGGGATAGATGTGACAAGCGTTGGCGACGAAGCCGCAGAGAAGTGCATCGCGCTTGCCTTGGATGCCGCAGAACGAGGGGAGTGGGCTTCGGCGGCTAAAGCGATTGCAGCCATCCGTTTTCCGGTGAAAGAACGGAATCATTTGCTCGCCGATGCTGCGTTGCTCGCGAGCGTTACTCGCCGAATGCTCGATCTCGACGGATATAGAAATCGCCTGGAAATTCACCATCGTGCGAGGCAGGCGCGGTCCAAATGCAAACCGAGGATAGCCATCTATTCGGCAATCATCGGGAATTATGACAGCTTGAAGATACCGGAATGGGTTGATCCTGCGTTTGATTACATCCTGTTTACCGATCAACCCCAACCGGGCAATGGGCTTTGGGACATTCGGCCTAATCCTATCCTTCATTGCAGCGATGCCCGAGCTTCGCGTTATGT
Source organism: uncultured Hyphomicrobiales bacterium (assembly GCA_903900975.1). Classification (GTDB taxonomy): domain Bacteria; phylum Pseudomonadota; class Alphaproteobacteria; order Rhizobiales; family Beijerinckiaceae; genus CAIUPE01. The sequence continues at coordinate 3,522 of CAIUPE010000138.1, forward strand.
GAAGATGCATCCACATCTCCTGCTGCCAGAATATGATTTGGCGATATGGATCGATGCGAATGTTATGATTCTGGACGATATCAAGCCGTTGATTGACGATTTTCTCGCGTCGAATGACAGCGTTGGCGCAGTTCGCCATCCGCATCGGAACCATATTTACGAGGAAATCCATGCCTGCATTAGGCTGAGAAAAGAATATTCTGCTCCCATGCAGGAGCAGTTAAGACGCTACGCGTCACAGGGCTTTGGTCACGATGATCTGATTGAGGCGAATTTCCTGATGTTCAAGTTAAGCGATCCAAGGGCTGTCCGCTTTCTGGATGTCTGGTGGACCGAATTGGAGACGGGGAGCAAGCGCGATCAATTATGCATTAATTATGCGCTGCGAAAGGTAGGCATAGAATGGCATAGGATCATGGATCGTCCATTTAGCATTCGCACTCACCCGTCATTTGCCTATGTCGAACATGATCGTGGTGACAATTTGGCCCAAGGCTTGGTCCGCGCGCTGAACATCCAGCGGCCTGTCGATGGATCAGTTGTCGAACAACGGCATGAACATCGGTTGGTGAGTTCACGGCCAACCGTAGAGTCGATTGAGATTGATCTCACCCAACCCGATCTTGAACATCTGCAGAAAAAAATAGCTGCATCGAGCAGCGATATTGTGATTGTTGTCGACCAGACTGTGAAGATGGATCAATCGACGGTACAGAATATTGTCGACGTTTTGAGCAATAACGATGGTTATGGGATTTGGGTGCCGCTCCTGCGCTCCCTGCAATGCGGTGACACAGTGCCACGCGATCGACAAACGCAAATCGTCGTACCCGTTGGATCAGGTCGGTGCATGGCCCTTCATCGAATGAAGGTGGAGGGGATCGGAGGTTTTGATCTTGCCTTCCTGCCTTTTGCGGTCGGATGGGATGTTGACCTCTGTTTTCGTGCGGCCGATCAGGGCCTGATGACGGTGGCTACCTTTATGCCAACTCTTAAATTGGACACGGTCGATCACACCTCTGCCATAGCCCCCGAACGAATAGCGGGCGCGTTACGACTGCTCGACGAACGGTATAGCTGGCGACGCGTCGCGCGCGCTGCAACGAGCCTACGGCAATGCTTGAGGTCAATAAAGGCTGGTGATGCTGTGTCCATGGCCGCCGCTAAGCCGCTTCTTGCAGAACCACTCGTGCTTTCTGGCCGACCCTGTTTAAGAAAATTCTGAATTGTTTCGTGTTTAAGTCCGCCTGATTGTCAGGGGCGGCGGCGTAAGAGGCTTGTAAAGCACAATGACGGATCGCACGATCGCGGCCAAACTGTCGTCTTGGCGCAGGGTAGCATCGCCTGAAGTCGCCTCTTATCTGGCAATGCAACAGCAACTGTCGGAATCCCAATGGTATTCGCCAGCGGACCTTGCGGGGCGCGAAGCCGCCGCGCTGCAATCTCTCACTTATCATGCTGGCCAAGAAGTGCCCTATTATGCCGAGCAGTTCAAAAAATTGGATATTGCGGACGTCCGCAAATTTAATGTCGATTTATGGGAGTCCTTACCGGTCTTATCGCGCGCCGCGTTGCGCGACCTTGGACCGTTACTCCATGCGCGCCATTATCCGGGTTCGTTTGGGAATTCCGGCTTTTCGACAAGCGGCGGATCAACCGGTGTACCTGTTAGGGTCAAGAAGACGGATTTCGACGGCTTTTTTTGGAACGTGATGGGACAACGGGAAGCCTTGTGGCATTTTGACCGTTTGGATGGGGTTGTCGCGAATTTGCGTGGTATTGGGAGCGAACTTTATACGACTTTATATTCGGACCCTCGAACAAAGAGGGTTTCAAAAGGAATTGTGATTGAAGGTTGGGGCGCACCGCTACGCCTACTTTGGCAAACGGGTCCGATGGGATTGATGCAACCGGGTGCCGATCACCAAGCACTGGTTGAATTTTTAACCACCCTCAATCCCCATCATATCCTCATCCGGCCCTCGGGCCTAAGGCTCTTGCTGCATTATATCAAAGCGCAAAATATCCGATTGCCGCGACTAGCGACGGTTTGGACGATTAGCGAAACGGTTACCGATGATTTGCGTGAATTGTGTCAATCTGTCTTGGGCGCCGAGTTGATCTCAAATTACTCCGCCGCTGAAATCGGAATTATTGCGCTCCAGTGTCCGAGCCATGGCGGCTATCATGTGATGTCTGAAACGGTGAAGGTTGAAATTCTCGACGCTGAAAATCGTCCGTGCGGTAAGGGTGAAATCGGACGCGTCGTCGTTACCTCCTTAACGAACCGCGCTATGCCGCTCATCCGCTACGCCATTGGCGATGAGGCGGAGGTCGGTGGTCCTTGTCCGTGCGGACGTGGTTTGATGCGGCTGGAACGGATCGTCGGGCGGACCGAGAATTATCTGGTCAGACCGGACAAAAGTCGAATGCGTTTCGATATCAGCCATTACCGCATTGCCGCACTTGAATTCGTCCTCGAATTCCAAGTTGTTCAAACCGATTATGATCGTCTAACGCTCAAGGTTGTACCTGCATTAACGATCGGTCCGAATGAAATCGATATTCTCAAGAATTTGATCAACCGCAATTTTGGGAAATGGTTTACGACGGATGTCGTTGTTGTTGAAGCACTACCCCGAACCGCATCCGGGAAACTCTTACCCTTCGTCTCGGAGTTGCCAGACCAAAGAAGCGTTAAGCCTTAGCCTAAAGCGCGAATTGACCTCAAAAATTGTTGGGCAATCGCCGTATCGGAAAAAGTGTCACGGACTTGGGCCATTCGTTCACGGACATGCCACCATACCGGCGTATGGAACTCGTCTTTCATCCGGTGCAGCATCGCCCGAACGGATAAAAAATCATGTCCGTTCACGCGGTAAGGATAATCCTCACCGAGGTGGAAAAGTGCCTCCTTGTCATCATCGCCAACAATAACCGGCGCAAGGCGCTGGGCAGCAATCACGCCTTTCGTAAACGGCTTATCACCAGCCGTCGGATCAGGCGCGCGCAATAGATAATGCGCACTGTAGGAATCGAGCGCCTTAATCCACGTCGTACGTGAACTATCGAAGGTTGCAACCTTGTAAAAATCAACCAATCCGATCAGTGCTTTGGAATGAAGTGTGTTGTAGAGCTCGCCAAAATATCCCATTGCGAAATGCTCAGGCGGTGGTACGTCGCGGCGGATTCGGCCATCAAGGTGTGGCGCGATCAGGTGGCAGCGACCCGAGAGTGACGTATTCAATGCCTCGAACTGGAGGTGAGACGAAGCAATAACGCCATCGAACTGTGCCAAATGGTCTTGCTTAAATATTCCATCGAGGGGATCGGCGATTAGGCGGTTACCGTTGGCGCGTGCCCGTTGCATCGGACCGGCCGTGAACGACTCGATTGAACCTTTCGTTACAAAAAGAATGGAATCTTTTACGTCGGAGGCATCGGCTGTAATCGAAAGCGAAGCGTCGTTAAAAAGGCCGCTTTGGTTTAGAAGCCGACATAGATCAGGGCCACGCAAAAAGGCTGAGCCCCTTAGAAACGGGCTAGATTGCACAACGAATACGATACTACGCATAAGGTTAGGGGCACAGGTTGGTAGGAAAATGTCACAACCTCCCGTTCGGAAGGGTGCTCGAGAACCAAACCGCAGGAGAATTTTTATCTAGCCTTTTTCGCTGAATTTAACAACTTGTCCAAACGGTTACCATCCAATCGCTTCGGCGCAGGTTCTCGAAATTGTCCGCACTTCACCCTCATGATCGTTTTTTAATTTGACTTTAGGCTTGGCCATTCGACTTCGCACTGCACTACATTGTGAGGTTTGGCGCAAATCCGAAGGACGCTTAGTGATCCTCACTGTCACTTTGGACAGGTTTCATTTTGCGCAGTTTTCTTCAAGGATGATTGACGAATTGACAGCAAAGGTTAGTAAATTGGCGGGTACTTTTTTGAACAAGGAACGCCAAATGCAACGTCAAAAGCCATTTGATCCGTTTTTTTGGCCGCTTGGCCCTGTTGATCAATATGTGGGAAAGCGTTTGCGAAATCTACGAAACCAATGTGGACATTCTGTGGCGCATTGTGCTGGGGTCTTAGGCCTTTCCCGTGATCAATTTTATCAGATTGAACAGGGTGAACGACATTTGCAGCCTGGCGAGCTTATTCGAATTTCTAGTTTCTTTTATGTCGAGCCGATGTATTTTTTTGACGGATTTAAATCCGAAAACGAGCCTGCGGGCAATCATGCAACGGAGCCTTTCCATCGGACCGCGATCCACTAAAGCTGGACGCCTATTGATCCGGAACGGGTGGGTTCGTCGGTTGTGTGGGAGAATAAGACAAAAAATCGATACATGCGGCAATGCCAATTAATCCGATCGGATAAATCAACTTAAGCCCTTGCAACGATAATAAACCGATGACGACGGCAACAACGCTGGCCGATAAAAGGCGTATTGGAATCTTTTTCGCAAGAACGAACAGCGAAACCGCAGCCAGCCCGTACAATATTAAAAAATTCTGGCCCGCAATCCCAATCATGGCTTCGAGACTTAAGGTTCCCGTTCTATAGAAGAAAAGTACGCTCAACAGAGCAACAAAGGTGATCGCTATCGCCCGCAACGGTGTGCCATTCTGCGTTACGGCAAGCGCTTTCGGCAGGATCGCGTCGCGTCCGAGACTAAAGATGAGACGTGAAACACCCCATATCGCACCCGCCAGATTGGCGAACACGATAATTGCGGCAATCAACGCAACCCCCGTAGCGCCGTAGCTACCCAAAACTGGCCCAACGAAGACCACAAACGGGGCCTCCCAGTGTCCGTTCAAATCCGAGCGGGAAGCGACAAAGGCCACTGCGAGATAAAGGCCGGTTACGATGACAAAGGATAGACCCATGCTTAACGGGAAATCACGGCGTGGATTAACAAATTCTTCTGCAATTCCAGCGCCGATTTCCCACCCGGTAAAGGCAAAAAACAACATGGTGAAGGGTTCGAAGGCACGTGACCAATCGATGGCTTTTCCTGCAAAGGTGGTGGTGTTCGGATCCATCGAAAATAGTCCGATCAACAGAAAAGCCATAATCGATACAAGCACGCCAGAGGCCAAGAAGGCCATCACCTTTCCAGCCCGATCGCCCGAAAAGAAATTGGGAATGACCGACCCGATCAGCAACATGGTGCCATAAAAAAACGCCGAACCGGGAAAGACGGAAGCCAGATAATGGCCGCCGGTCAACGCAATCGACGGTAACCCGAAAATGACAGCACCAAGGAGTAGAAACGCCGCACTACGCCGCCCGAAGGTGCCGAGTGCTCTCTGCGCGTAGGCGGCAACACCCCCTGCATCTGGATATTGACGACCTAAAATAACGAAGACCGCTAACAGAGGGGCCGCTGCTAGCGCACAAATCAGCCATGAATAAATGGCATTGCTGCCTGCTTCTTTTATAGCCAATCCTGGCAAAGTAAGCAGACCCGCTCCAATGACAATATTCAGTAAAATGGCTGTTCCGCGGAACGTCGTTAGTGTTTGGCTTAATTTATCCGACATGGGCTCATCCGGCGGCCCGTTTGGGCATGACATTATACGGTATAGGCTCGTCGCTATCCGCCGCTAAACTCGTTCGATCATCGGCCTGAGGCTTGGTATGGAATGGGCAACGATCGAGCCGGGGCTCATTGGTTTCGGTTAGTCCATATTGCCACCACTCGATTTCACCCGCTTCATAGCTGCCAAGGGCGGGACTATGGGGAAGGGCATCATAGATTTCGATGCGTTCCCTTACCATTTCGCGAATTTTGCGCCCTTGGGGATTGTCGCCAGCGACCATATCAAACCGTTCCCTTGGATTGATAACAAAGGTCATGGCATGGCCAAGATTACGGCTTTTCCGAACAACATGGGCCGGATTGCTCATATTCACGAAAATCTGTACGCCCGAATAGCACATCGACCAATAGGACGTATGAGGATCGAGGGAGACATTCTCCGGCCAAGGCTTCGGATCGTTGTCATGCCAATACTGCAAAACGTCCCATCCCATGGCATGATAGCCGGCAACGCTCTCTGCCTTAACATGGGCTGGATTAAAAACCATTAAAAGCGGTTCAGCCGTTGAAACTTTGCCATCCCATTCGGCCGCACGCGCGAGATAGTGCCCCAAGTCATTGGCGCTTTGGCTCAAAGATGCAGGGCTGATATCTTCGATGAATGAAAACATAAGCCGTTCACTTTTGACGGCAGCTTGAGAGAAAGGGCATGGAAAATTTCGGTTCATGCCGATTGTCAACAATATTTCTTGCGCTGCATGGTACCTCCATTCCCCACCCGACACTTCTTTTTCTATAAAACGTCCAATTTCGGATTGCTGATATAACATTGTATCGACTCCTTAGCAATTATGTTTTGATTAAAATTTAGAGATTATTAATATTAGTAAACAGTTTTAATTATTTAAGCTGTCAATTTGACAAAATTTGTTCAAATTGACATAATCTTCCTTTGCGGAATTTGAGGAATAAAATGATGAAAATTCAGCAAGAGCAGCGCAGCATCCGTCCCCACCGGTTGACCGGTACGGACCGGGCAATTCTGGGTGTTCTGAAAGAAGATGCTCGCCAAACTGTATCCGAAATTGCAGGGCGCTTGGGTGTATCGCGAACCACTGTCAAAAATCGTATGGATTTAATGCGTGAACGCAATGTGATTAAGCGTTTTACGATCGAATTGGATGATGATGATTCGGCGAGTGGTTCGCCAAGCAATGCTTTTTTTCTATTGGTGGTCTCAAGGATCTAATGCAACGAGTGCGGTGAACGCTTCGTTCGGCGTGTGGTAATCTAAGACACGTCTTGGTCTGCCGTTCAAGCGATCCTGAACGTGTTTAA
>CAIUPE010000139.1 GCA_903900975.1 uncultured Hyphomicrobiales bacterium
ACTGCGTTCGACGAGATCACACCACAACGAATTAAACACGTTCAGGATCGCTTGAACGGCAGACCAAGACGTGTCTTAGATTACCACACGCCGAACGAAGCGTTCACCGCACTCGTTGCATTAGATCCTTGAGACCACCTTTAAAATCGGCTGGCGATTTGATTTCTGGGTGCTTGGTGGAGACCAGCTCAACCTCACCCGGCGAGCCATTGATCTGCACGACGGACATCGCGAATTTGCCCTTCGATTGCAAATCGACGCAATGATCATAAAAGCCGCCAACACCTTGCACGGCACCTGCAAGCATCTCATCTTCCGCGTCCACGCCCGATGGTTCGGTCAAAAGCTCAACATCAATGCCCTGATCTTTGAAATAGCCTAAACGCTCGGTCAGCATGAAGGGTAGATAGATTTGCTTCTCAAGACCGCCCACCATGATGCGGATTTTATCGGCAGCGCTGGCCTCGGCTACCGTAATGGCCCCAGCAAGCAAGGTGCTAGCAAAAAGAAAGCGACGGATGACGGATGTGATTGACATGGTACCCTCCCATTGGTTCGTTTGTTTGGTAGCGTATGGCAATCCCCATCGAGAGGGTACCATCGCATTCCGGCACGAATGACGTTACGCTATCCAATCACCATTAATTTTGAAATGCTTTTTATTGATACCAACAAGCATACTCATCTATTTCGGCGATTTTACAACGCGGCCAAATGGGTACTGGGCAAAGTGTTGATTTTATGGGCACATGGGTTAACCGCAGGAGCTAAAACACCCATGGCATTTATCGCTTTTTTTAATCCCTGCAGAACCCTGTTGACCGGTCTGCTTTTTCTTTCTTCGATAATCCACGCCGATGCCGCCTCATTGCCTGCCGCCGAAGCCAAACAGGAAATGGTTGTCTCTGCCCAACATTTGGCCGCTGAAGCAGGCTTTGAGATCTTGAAAGCGGGTGGCAATGCCGTCGATGCGGCCGTTGCGATGGGATATGCTGAGGCCGTAACCAACCCCTGCTGTGGCAATCTGGGAGGTGGCGGCTTTATGACCTTGCATCTGGCCGACCGAAGCGACCACTTTATCAATTTCCGAGAAAAGGCACCGGCGGGAGCCACTGCTGCGATGTATCTCGATGCCGCCGGCGACGTGAGGAAAGGTGCCAGTTTGTCTGGCTATCTGGCCGTCGCCGTGCCGGGCACGGTTGCGGGAATGGAGTTGGCGCATGACCATTATGGTAAATTATCCCGCGCAGAGGTGATCGCACCCGCCATTAAACTCGCGCGCGAGGGCTTTATTCTGACACGCGGCGATACGGATATTTTGCAAAAGGCTACCGAAAAATTTCGAGCCGACGCAGCCTTAGCCAAAACCTTTTTGAAGCCCGATGGCACAGCTTTCGAACCAGGCGACCGATTGGTGCAACCAGACCTTGCACTGACGCTAGAAGCCATCGCCGAAAAAGGGGCCGATGCTTTTTACAAAGGACCGGTGGCCCGAAAAATAGCGGCTGCTTCGGCGGCCAATGGCGGCATCATAACAGAGGAGGATCTGGCCCATTACAATGCCGTTGATACCATGCCTCTATCGTGCACTTATCGAGGGTTTACCATTGTATCCGCGCCGCCGCCCTCCTCGGGGGGAACGACGATATGCGAAATCTTGAACGTCCTTTCCGGCTATGATCTGAAAGCCTTGGGCTTTCGTTCCGCCCAAAGCATTCATCTGATGGTCGAGGCGATGCGCCACGCCTATCTCGATCGTAACACGCGATTGGGCGATCCCGATTTTGTAAAAAATCCGCTCGAGAGCCTCTTATCGCCCGAATATGCAGCAGCTATTCGCGCGACAATTGACCCCGATCATGCCACAAAATCCTCAACGCTTAATGCCGATAGTCCGCCACACGAAAAGCCCGAGACGACCCATTATTCGGTGATGGACAAAGACGGCAATGCGGTTGCCGTCACCTATACGATAAACGGTCTGTTCGGAGCGGGAGTCATCGCTGCGGATACAGGCTTTTTTCTCAACAATGAAATGGATGATTTCACGACACGACCGGGCCAACCCAATCTGTTCGGTCTCGTGCAGGGACCCCAAAACGCGATTGCATCCGGCAAGCGCCCGCTATCTTCCATGGCACCGACGATTGTGACCCGAGACGGTAAGCCCGTGGTCGTCTTGGGCTCACCGGGCGGGGCGAGAATCATTACCATAACTCTTGAGACGATCCTCAACGTGATCGATTACGGTATGGAAGTTCAGGAAGCTGTCGATGCCCCACGGTTTCATCACCAGTGGTTACCCGACGAAATCGACGTCGAAACACGGGGCTTTTCACCTGATACGCAATCGAAACTTGAAAACATGGGTTACAAAGTGGTCGAACAGGGCCAATGGGGTGCCGTTGCTGCCATTGCCGCGGGCCAGCCGAAGCCGGATGCATCGCCATCGGTTGCGGTGGCCGATATGGCTCTATCGGGCAAAATGCGGGCGGGCTTTCTCTATGGCGCTAATGATTCCCGCCGGCCCGCCGGTCGGGCAATGGGCGATTGATCGGCTTGTGACCTGTCCAAAGGGATTGTCCGCTTTGGCTCCATGTTGAGAACGTCCTTCTATGCGATAGATTCTTATCGAATCTTACGGTTTTAAGGGTGGTGGCCGCCTGTACCTACGGCTCCACCCGGTGATGTCGCAGAAAAGGCCGATCATGTGTGCTGATCCCGTTGTCGCCCGTTCGCCCAAAACGTGGGACGAAATTAAGACGACAACCTGCTATATGTGCGCGTGCCGCTGCGGGATAAAAGTCTACCTTAAAGACGGCACGGTCACGTATATTGATGGCAACCGCGACCATCCGGTGAATAAAGGGGTCATCTGTGGTAAAGGAGCTGCGGGTATCAAGCAGCATTATTCCCCCGGTCGCCTATCAAAGCCACTGATCCGTGTCGGCGAGCGCGGTTCGGGTGAGTTTCGCGAGATCGAGTGGGACGAGGCGCTGGCCACCGCTAGTGATTGGCTGGGCTCGGTCAGAAAAACCGATCCCAAAAAACTCGCTTTCTTTACCGGCCGCGATCAGAGCCAAGGCCTCACCGGATGGTGGGCGACGCAATTTGGCACGCCGAATTACGCAGCCCATGGCGGCTTCTGCTCGGTCAATATGGCAGCCGCCGGCCTTTACACCTTTGGCGGCTCATTCTGGGAATTTGGCGAGCCTGATTGGAAATATACCAAATATTTTCTACTCTTCGGTGTAGCCGAAGATCATGGCTCGAACCCAATCAAAGCGGGGCTGGGTAAGCTCAAAAAACGTGGCGCGAAATTTGTCTCCGTTAACCCGATCAAAACCGGCTATTCCGCAATTGCGGATGAGTGGGTTGGCGTGCGTCCGGGCACCGATGGATTGTTCGTTGGTGCGCTCATCCATGAGCTGTTGAATGCGGGCCAAATCGATGGCGATTATTTGCTGCGCTACACGAATTCGCCATGGCTTGTGATCGACAATCCGGGTGCGGCTGATCATGGCCTGTTTGCGCGCGATGCGAACGGCGAAACGCTCGTCTGGGATGCCCATGAACAGGCCGCTGTTTCGACCAATGACTACGACGCCGCGCGCTCCCTTATGGGGCATTTCACTTTGCCTGATGGCCGCAAGGTTGCCACCTCTTTTCAACTGATCGCCGAGCGATATCTCGCGCCCGAGAATGCGCCCGATGCCGTTACCGAGCGATGCGGCGTGCCTGAGGATACCATCCGGCGGATCGCGGCAGAACTTGCCCATGTCGCGTTCAAAGAAGAGATCACGCTTGATGTGCCTTGGACGGATCATACCGGCCGGCACCACGACAAAATGATCGGCCGCCCGATTGCGATGCACGCGATGCGGGGTATTTCGGCACACGCCAATGGCTTCCAGACCTGCCGCGCGATCCATCTGTTGCAGATCATGCTCGGCACCATCGATGTACCGGGCGGATTTCGCTACAAGGCCCCCTACCCGCGCCCGATTCCACCCCATGTGAAGCCAGCCGGTAAACCGGCCCAAATTGTTCCCGGCGAACCCCTGCCCGGCCCGCCGCTCGGCTTTGTCACGGGTCCGGAAGATCTACTGCTAGCGGACGACGGCTCGCCGCAACGCATCGATAAAGCCTATTCGTGGGATGCGCCTATTGCGGCCCATGGCATGATGCATATGGTCATCACCAATGCCGCCAAACGTGATCCGTATGGCGTTGATGTGCTGTTTATGTATATGGCGAATATGAGCTGGAATTCGGCGATGAACATCACCGACACGCTCAACTATTTAACCGCCAAAGACGAAGATACTGGCGAGTATGTCATACCCAAAATCATCTATTCCGATGCCTATGCATCGGAGATGGTGCATTACGCCGATCTCATTTTGCCGGACACCACATACCTTGAGCGGTGGGATTGCATCTCTCTACTCGATCGCCCGATCTCAGAAGCCGATGGCCCTGCCGATTCCATTCGCCAGCCTGTGGTTGAACCTGATCGTGATGTGCGGCCTTTCCAATCGGTACTGCTCGATCTAGGTGCCCGCCTCGGCTTACCCGGCATGACGACGCCGGAAGGTAAACCGCGCTATCCGGGCGGTTATCCCGATTACATCGTCAACCATGAGCGTGCACCCGGTATTGGTCCGTTGGCAGGGTTTCGTGGAACTGACGGGTCGCTCTCAGGCAAGGGCGCACCTAACCCCGATCAGCTGCAGCGCTATATCGAGAATGGCTGCAACTGGTATTATGAGCTGCCCGACGAGCATAAATATTTCAAGCATGTGAACAAGGGCTATCTCGAATGGGCAACGGGCTTTGGATTGATTGGTAAACCCGAGCCCGTCATCCATCAGCTCTATTGCGAGCCATTGCAAAAATTCCGCTTAGCGGCGGAAGGGCATGGCGCCATTCAACCGCCCGATAGCCACCGCGCCCGCATCATCGAAGCGTTTGATCCGATCCCGTTCTGGTATCCGCCCTTTGAAGGCGAGATGGTGAATGAGGCGACCTATCCGATGCACGCGGTCACGCAGCGGCCGATGGCGATGTATCATTCGTGGGGTTCGCAAAATGCGTGGCTGCGGCAGATATTGGGCCGCAACTGGCTCTACATTGCCAAAGAGCGCGCGCATATACTCGGTATTGAGGATGGCGATTGGGTGACGGTGACCTCGCATCATGGCCAGATTAAAGGCCAAGCCAAACTGATGAATGGCGTTAACCCCGACACCGTCTGGACATGGAACGCGATTGGCAAACGCTCAGGCACATGGGGGCTTAAGCAAGACGCGCCAGAAGCGAAAAAGGGCTTCTTGCTCAACCATCTGATTTCCGAGCTTTTACCGAAACGCGATGGCGGCTACCGCTTCTCCAACAGCGATCCGGTAACAGGCCAAGCGGCGTGGTATGATTTGCGCGTTCGGGTCGAGAAAGCCGCCGATCAGAGTGAGATAAGCAGCCCGCAATTTCCGCCGTTAAAACATCTGGGAGTCGGGCGATGACAGCCTTGCCGGATACCACGGGCAAAAAGCTCGGCCTTGTGATTGATCTTGATACCTGTGTCGGCTGCCAAGCCTGCGCGACATCGTGCAAGGAATGGAACACACAGGGCTATTCTGCGCCTATGACGGACCGCGACCCGCGTGGCTCTGATCCCGACGGGCCATGGCTCAACCGCATCCATGGGTATGAGATCGAGCCAGAGTCCGGCCATGACAGCCGCGTGGTGCATTTTCCGCGTTCGTGCTTGCATTGCGAGACGCCCGCTTGCGTCACCGTCTGCCCGACGGGCGCCTCCTATAAGCGCGCTGAAGATGGCATTGTGCTGATCAATCCTGATACCTGCATCGGCTGCAAGCTTTGCTCATGGGCCTGCCCCTATGGCGCGCGCGAATATGATGTCGATCACGGCGTGATGAAGAAATGCACGCTGTGCGTTGACCGCATCTATAACGAGAATTTAGAGCCCGAAGATCGTCAGCCTGCTTGCGTGAAAGCCTGCCCAACCGGCGCACGGCATTTCGGCGATTTGGGTGATCCCGGCTCCGCCGTTTCGCAGCTGGTACTTGAGCGTGGTGGCTTCGATCTGCTGCCCGAAATGGGGTATAAACCGACCAACAAATATTTACCGCCCCGCACCAAACGCAACACACCGCAAGCAGGTATCGAGGCATTGCCAAAGGGGGATGGCTCCGCCATGGACCGATTGTTCAAGCTCGCCGACCGGCTACTCAGCGGCGCGGGAAACTGACCCGATGAACCCCGCATATTCCGTCATTTTCTTTACCACCGCCTCGGGTGCGGGCTATGGTCTACTGGCACTGCTGGGACTGACTGGTGCGCGGATGGGGCATGCGCCTTCGCTCCTTTTTGCTATCCTGACGCTGATCATCGCACTTGGTCTCATCACGGCGGGACTGCTTTCCTCAACGCTCCATCTCGGTCGCCCCGAACGGGCGTGGCGGGCTTTGTCACAATGGCGAACCTCCTGGCTATCGCGGGAAGGCGTGGCGGCGATTGTCACCTATCCTTTCGCACTCGCCTTCGGGCTCGTGTGGTCGGGCCTTGTTGCAATCCCCGACGCTGTGGCACCGCTTGGCATCTTGACGGCCATTCTGGCGCTAACGACGGTTTTCACTACGGGTAAAATTTACGCCACGCTAACGACCATTCGCGCGTGGAACCAGCCGCTGACGGTACCCATTTATCTGTTCTTCGCGTTAGCCTCGGGTGGCGCGTTACACTGGGCAATCTCGACGATTCTTGGAATGGAGCCTGGTACGGTTCCTCCAGTCGCAGGCTTTGCGCTGTTGATGCTCGCAATGCTCAAATTGCGATATTGGGGCCTGATCGATAACGCGCCACGTGACCGCACCATGGCCAATGCTACGGGGTTGGGGGAGCATGTGAGGCAATGGGAAGTGCCGCACACGTCAACCAATTTTGTACAGCGTGAAATGGGCTTTGTGGTTGCCCGCCGCCACGCGCAGCGTTTGCGTAAGATATTCTTTCTGTTGCTGCTGTTAGCCGGTGGGCTGGAAGGGGCCGCCACCTCTGTACCCGCTTTCGCCGTTCCGGCCGCTCTCATCCTTCTCATCGCTGCTTGGCTGGAACGTTGGCTGTTTTTTGCCGAAGGCGAGCATGTTGTAACGCTGTTTTATGGCAATCCTAACGCTTAACCAAACACATCCAAGGTCGCAAGTTTGAGGCCGTCAAGGACGGCCTCTTCCGCCGTGCGAGGGGTAAGCGCATCGCCAATCACGTGAAGCGCAATACCGGTTCCCGCCAATTCATCCGCCAAACCCGTGACGGACTGATGGCCTTGCGATAGAACGAGCGTATCAACCTCTTCCAGCAAGATCGGCTCGCCCGAGGTGGCGTGCTGCATATAGACCGTGTTCTCATCCGCCCCATACAGCCTCGCATAGGGAATGATTTCGACACCCAGCCTATGCAGCCGCCCCACCATTTCATCCCGCACATAAAAGGGCAGTGTCTGCCCGGCCATTAGCCCATCCACGCAAAGGCGAACATGGCGGCCTTCGCGCGCCAATTTCTCGGCGACCCCCATGCCGATCCAATCCGGTTTCCATTCGGCGATCACGACACGACCGCCGACATTCGCCTCGCCCTTCAACACCTGCCAAGCCGTAACAACATGCGCGTCTTCCGCGCCCTCAAAAGCAGGGCTTCGCGCGGTGGCACCTGTGGCGATAATCACCGCATCGGGCTTTTCCTTGTCAATCAAAGCGCGATCAACCTGCGTGTTGCGCCTCACCGTGACGCCCACCAGTTCCATCTCGCGCGCTAGATTGGTGACGATGCCACCAAACTCGGCACGGCCCGGCAAAAGCTGCGCCAGCAAAGCCTGCCCGCCCAATTGCGCTGAAGCCTCATACAGCGTCACCTGATGCCCGCGCTCGGCCAGAACAGCGGCGGCCTTCATGCCGGCAGGCCCGCCACCCACGACCATGATATTCTGCTTAGCCGTCGTTGGCGTCTTTCGCTGCGCCAATGTGGTCTCGCGTCCCGTCTCCGGAAACTGGATGCACGAGATCGGATAGCCTTTGTGAAAATGCCCGATGCAGGCCTGATTACACGCGATGCAAGCGCGGATATCGTCAACCCTGCCAGTCTTGGCTTTATTGGGCATTTCCGGATCAGCAATCAACGCGCGCGTCATGCCGCAAAAATCGGCCTGCCCGCTGGCAAGCACCGTCTCTGCAATCTGTGGCTGGTTAATGCGGCCGGTGACGATGATGGGCTTTGACACAATGGCTTTCACCGTCGCAGCGAAAGGCGCGACATAAGCGGTCTCGTAAAACATCGGGGGCACAATATGGATGGCACCCGATAGGGAGGCCGAGTTGCCCGCAATCACATGGAAATAATCGAGGTTTCCCTCCTGATCGAGCGCGCGGCAAACCTCTAATACCTCTTGCGCGGCCATCGATTCCGCATCGCGCTCCTCGCCCGAAATGCGCAGGCCAATGACAAAGCCGTCACCTACCTCAGCGCGAATAGCTCCAGCCACCTCGGATAAAAAGCGCGTGCGGTTTTCAAGGCTGCCGCCATAGCGATCATCCCGATGATTGACTTGGCGGTTTAAAAACTGCGCGGGCAGATAACCATGGCTCGCTACAATCTCGCAGCCATCCAGCCCCGCTTCTTTGAGGCGCCGCGCAGAGGAGGCATAACCCGCGACAATCTCGCCAATCATCGCTTCGGAAAGCGCGACCGGCATAACATGAAAGCGTGAATTGGGAGTCGCCGAGGGCGCATAGGCCACCGGTGCAGTGCCGTCATCGGTTTCCATAATCTCGCGGCCCGGATGGAACAATTGCGCCATCAGGGTCGCGCCATGCGCATGGACACGTTCGGCCAATTTGCGATAGCCGGGAATGCACCCATCGTCATTGGCCATCAGCATATGGGACGTATATCGCGCCGTATCATGAATGCCTGCAACTTGCGCGATAATAAGACCAGCTCCGCCTTTAGCCCGTGCCTCGTGATACGCGATCAGCCTATCGGTCACGTGACCGTCATGGGCCATCACGGTATCATGCCCTGTCGAGACTATCCGGTTGCGAACGGTAACGCCGCCAAGCGTTAAGGGAGAGAACAGAGTTTTAAACATAGTCATACCAAACGCCCTAACCCTTCACACGCAAATGGGCAGGGTCATACAAAGCCTGCAAGCTAACGTTAGCCGGAACGCGCTCGGATGCGACTTCCAATTCATAGCTTCCACTGCGAATAAACTCCGGATCGACACCCTCTTTGTGACCCACATAGCCAAGGCCGATCGACTGGTTGACCGTGTAGCCGAAGCCTCCCGACGACAGGTAACCAACTGGCTCGCCGTCGCGGTAAATCGTTTCGCGGCCGAGCAGGACGATGGAAGGGTCAGCGGTGAAAGTGGCCAGCATCCGCTTAAGTGGCTTTTTACGCGCGGACTCCAAAGCAGCCCGACCGATAAAATCGATGTCTTTGTTCAATTTCACGGCAAAGCCCAGGCCCGCTTCAAGCGGCGTCGAATCCGGCGTGAGATCGGCGCCCCACGCCCGATAGCCCTTTTCGAGCCGGAGCGATTCAATCGCCCGGTACCCGCCATTGCGAAGGGCGTGTTTTTCACCCGCGATCATCAAGGCCTGATAGACCGCCACCGTATCCTCGACGGGCATATAAAGCTCATACCCCAATTCGCCGACATAGGTGATGCGATGGGCGCGCACCGTTCGCCCCGCAATCGTGATCGTGCGCAAATGAGCAAAGGGAAGCGCCACGTTCGAAACATCGTCCGTACTTACCGATTGCAGCACGTCGCGGGAGCGCGGACCCATCAAGGCAAGACATGACCAACGCTCGGTAACGTCGGTGACGGCGACATCTAATCCGCGCGGCAGGTTGCGATGTATCCAATCGGCGTCATGCGTTCGAAAGCCGGTTCCAGTGACAAGAAAGAAGCGATCTTTGGCCAGCCGTGCGATCGTAACATCGGCTTCAATACCGCCACGCGCATTCAGCAATTGCGTGTAAACGATCCGCCCCTCGGGCTTGGTCACTTCATTGGCGGCCAACCAAGAAAGCGCCGTTTGCGCATCCTTGCCCGTGATCTCGAATTTCGCAAAAGAGGTTTGATCGAACAACACAACCTTTTCGCGCGCGGCGTGATGCTCGTCCCCGGTAAAGGGAAACCAGTTTTGCCGTTTATAGGTGTAGGCATCTTTGGCATTGACACGTTTGGGGCCAAACCAATTCGGCCTTTCCCACCCGAGCTTTTGCCCGAAGACGGCGCCTTGTTCTTTCAACACACCGTAAAGCGGCGAGGTCAACAGCGGGCGGGCGGATTCATATTCCTCGAATGGCCAAGCCATCGTGTAATGTTTCGAATAGGCCTCAAGCGTGCGGTTGCGCACATAGGCATCGTCTTTATGGATGCCGGAAAAGCGACGGATATCCACCGTCCATAAATCCATCGTCGGCTCGCCGCCAATGACCCATTCGGCCAGCGCCATACCCGCGCCACCCGCCGAGGCTATACCGAAGGCGTTAAACCCGCAGCCGACAAATATATTCTTGGTTTCGGGTGCCTCACCGAGCATGAACGTGCCATCGGGCGTAAAGGCTTCTGGGCCATTGATAAACTGTTTGATCCCGGTCTTTTCCAAGATTGGGGTACGGATGAGCGCCTGCTCCATAATCTGCTCGAAATGGTCGATGCGGTTATCAAGCAACGAGAAGTGAAAATTCTTCGGGATGCCGTCCACCGCCCACGCAATCGGGTTCGGCTCATATCCCCCCATCACCAGACCGCCTACATCTTCTTTATAATAGATTAGTCGATCCGGATCACGCAGCGTCGGCAGATCCCTTGGCGCACCGCAAGCCTCGGTGACGATATATTGGTGCTCGACCGATTGGATCGGTATCGAAATCCCGGCCATGCGACCCAATTCTTTCGACCATTGCCCCGCACAAATCACCAGTTTTTCGCAGCCTATGACATGATCGCCAACGTCAACGCCGGTGATACGCCCCTCTATCAAACGCAATCCAGTGATTGCAACTTCTTCAATGATCTTTACCCCGCGCATACGAGCGCCCTTGGCGAGCGACAGCGTGATGTCGGAAGGGTTGGCCTGTCCATCGGTGGGGAGAAAGGCCGCGCCGACGAGATCGTCAATCGTCATCAATGGCCAAAGGTTTTGTGCCTCTTTTGGCGAGAGCACATGCATGTCGAGCCCGAAAGAGTGAGCCGTCGTTGCTTGCCGTTTGATCTCGATCATCCGTTCTTCATTGCAGGCGAGACGCAGGCCGCCATTCATCTTCCAGCCCGTCGCATGGCCGGTTTCGGCTTCGAGCGTGCGATAAAGTTCGACGGAATATTTCAGTAATTTTGTGACGCTTGCCGAAGTGCGTAATTGTCCGACAAGGCCTGCGGCGTGAAAACTAGTGCCGGAGGTCAGCTTGTGGCGCTCCAACAGCAGCACATCCTTGGCGCCCGATTTAGCGAGATGATAGGCGGTCGATGCGCCGATAATGCCCCCGCCAATGACAATGATCTCCGCATGTGTCGGCAATCCAGCCATCTTGATCTTCCTTCATCCCTCAAGCGATTATGATGCGTCAAATGCTGCCACGGCAACATCGAGGCGCGAGCGGTATTCCACCGTATAGGAACGGTAATCGAAATCGAGTGTCGAATGGGTTTCGGACACCATGCTCCACATGGTTTCACGCAGCAAAGAGGCCGCACGCATCGCCCGGTAGGATCGCAACTGTGCAACATCAGGTGCGTGTCCAAGATACAGTTCCAACAAACGAATCTCGGTCGCCTCGTCAAACCCGTTATTGGAGGCCAAATTGGCTAGGTCGAACAACGGACTATTCAAGCCTGCATAATCATAATCGATCAGCCAAAGACGTGTACCATCATCGATGATATTGGCCGCCAACAGATCATTGTGACAAAATACCAGCGAAACAGGCCCAATGCCATTCTCCAGCCGAACACCTAAAGCCAATAAGGGATCGACATCCGATGCCCACTTGCCCTTAGCCTCGCGGATTAGTCGTGCATAATGACGCACGACATGAAACGGCCAAAACGCCATCAACGGGCCATCAAACAGGTCACGCACGTCATAATGGCATGCCTTGATCAAGGCGATGATCGTTGGCAACCGCGCGTGATCGGCGACATCGTTAGGATTGAGCGCCGCGCCCGCAATATGACGCATCACCAAAAGACCAGCCTCGGTATGGATGATTTCCGGTCCAATTCCGGCGCGGTGCGCGGCCTTTGCCTCCGCCAACTCATGCCAACGCACAATCAAGTGAACGGGATTATCGTCACCCACCCGCACAACGAAGCACTCGCCACCATGACGGACCAGAAAATTGCGGTTGGTCAATCCGCCCGACAAAGGCTCAACCGAGACGGACCCAGAAAAACACGATAGCTTCGAAATGCGATCCTCGACCTCGCCCAATCTCAGCCTCCCCCGTTCCGATCATTGCTTTCGGAAAATGCGCCCAATCTGGCCTTCAATGCCCTAAGCGCCGCCATCCGCTCATCGCGCCAGCCCAGTTTGCTAGGCAATTCGGATACGGGCAAGGCAGCGCGCATTGCATCATGTAAAATACTGACCAGTTTCTGCGTCACGACAGGAGATGTTCCTCCGCGTTCTTTGGCCAGATCATCAAACATAAAGCCATAGCGTTTCAAATAATCGGCAATGCCACCCGGCGCATTCAGATCAATGCCTTCAAGCGGACCTAGAAACGCCCAGCGCAGGCCAAACCCGTCGCTGATCAGCCGGTCGACATCTTCCGGGCTCATCAACCCGTCTTCGATCACGCGGAACATCTCGGTGAGCAACGCGCCTTGCAGCCGGTTCATCACAAACCCCGGCTGCTCGCGCTTCACCATCACGGGAGACTGCCCAATGGCCTGCATCAATTCATAGGTGATCTCGACCGTTTCAAGCGAGGTAAACGGTGCAGGTACAATCTCCACCACGGGAATCAAATGCGGCGGAGCGGCGGGATGGGCAACGATGCAGCGATGACGACCCACAATCTCGCTCGCAAAGCGCGAGATGCCGAAGCTTGAGGTTGAACTCGCCAACACTGCATCGGGCGGGGCATAACGGTCCAGCTCGCGAAACAAAGCGGCTTTGATATCGAGCTTTTCTTCCAAAGCCTCCATGACGAAGCCAGCATCTTGCACCGCCTCAGCCACATCAGCATGCACCGAGACGCGGGACAGCAGATCTTCCACGGAAACATCCGGCGTTATCGCTTGGGCGCGTGTCGCGGCATTGGCCACATAATCGCGCACCGAATCGCGCGCGTCAGGCCGCCGCGACACCACGCGGACGGCAACGCCCGCGCGGGCAAAGACGATGGCCCATGAGCTGCCGATGATACCGCCCCCGATCACCGTTACATGCGCCATACGTTCCTTGCCTCCGAATTGCCCGATTGATAGGAGACTTGACCGGTTCACCCTCCCTTTGGCAAGGGCGAAGCGCGTTAAAAAGCACTTTGGCAAACACGAACCCTTGAACTATAAGCGCGTTATGGCACAGCTCAAAATCCTCGTCACCGGCGCGGCCGGCTTCATCGGTTTTCACGTTTCGCGTCGGTTATTGGCCGAGGGCCATATCGTCACGGGCTATGATAACCTTAATCCCTATTACGATGTGACCTTGAAACACGCTCGCTTGGCCGAATTGGCCAAAGAAGCGAAGTTCCGTTTCGTCGAAGGCGATTTGGCCGATAGCGACGCAGTGGATGCGCTGTTCCGCGAAGGCCAATTTACCCATGTGGTGAATTTGGCCGCCCAAGCAGGCGTGCGCTATTCGCTTAAAAATCCGAAAGCCTATGGCGACGCCAATCTAGCCGGCTTTCTCAATATTCTCGAAGCGTGCCGCCACAATAAGATTGAACACCTCGTTTACGCGTCGTCCTCCTCGGTCTATGGCGCGAATACCGCGATGCCGTTTTCCGTGCATGACAATGTCGATCATCCGCTCTCGCTCTATGCCGCCACAAAAAAGGCCAATGAGCTGATGGCGCATTCCTACGCGCATATGTTCGGCCTGCCCTCTACCGGCTTGCGTTTCTTCACGGTGTATGGCCCATGGGGACGGCCCGATATGGCGATGTGGCTGTTTGCCGATGCCATCCTCAAGGGTGAACCGATTACGCTGTTTAATTTTGGCAAGATGCGGCGCGATTTCACCTATGTCGACGACATTGTGGAATCCATCGCCCGCCTCGTGCCAAAAACCGCCGAGCCCAATCCCGACTGGGACGGCGCCCATCCCGATCCGGGCACCAGCAAGGCCCCTTGGCGCATTTACAATATCGGCAATAACAGCCCCGTCGAGCTGATGGATCTCGTCACCACGATGGAAAAAGCGCTGGGCATCGAAGCCAAGAAAATTTTGGCTCCCATTGAAACCGGCGATGTGCCGGAGACCTATGCCAATGTCGACGCGTTGATGGAAGCCGTGGATTTTAAACCGTCGAC
>CAIUPE010000140.1 GCA_903900975.1 uncultured Hyphomicrobiales bacterium
TCTGCGTGCTTTCCATTGCTAACTACCCGGTCTCCGACCTCAAAACCGACGACGCCCGAACCAATTTCCACAACACAGCCAACGTTACAGTATCCCAACGGTAAAGGCTGATCGAGTTTATTCATTATAGTCTGCAGCGTCGGCTGAATGCCATCAGTCTTGATCTTCTCTAACGCCATTCTAGCCTTATCTGGCTGCTGGCGGGCCTTTTCGATCCAGCCAGCCTTACCAAATTCAATCAACATTCGCTCCGTTCCACTCGAAATGAGCGTGTGTGAAGTGGCAATCAGTAGATTTCCTTGCCCGGCAATAGGTACAGGGACTTCTGCAATCTGGATCTTGCCAGATTTAAGGGACTGTAAAATTTGTTTCATATTAACCTCAGCAGAGCCATCGCTTATACCGCGTGAATATCACCTAGCGTGAGCCATTATTGATGGCAAAGCCGCCCGATCTTTATCTTAATTACCGAATAATTTAACCTTGTGAATTTATCGGATACGGACGATCAATATAATTTCGGCACCAGAGCTCAATACACAGCAATGCCAGGATTGTGTAGCTGGCGTCGATTTCACCTCGAAAATTCGCCTCAATCATTCGACTCACTGATATAGGGTTGAATAACCCGCGGTTAGACAAGCTATTCACGCCCAACAAATCCTCCACTTGGTCTCGCAACTCGACGCGTATCCAGCGTCTTAAGGGTGTGCCAAACCCGGTCTTAGGCCTATATATTATATCGCGTGGAAGGTAAGGTTCCATCGCTTTCTTTAGTATCCATTTTCCCTCACTACCACGCTGCTTGAATTTTACCGGCAATCCCGCGGCAAACTCGACTAATTCGAGGTCAAGAAATGGGACCCTAACCTCGACACCCGCAGCCATCGACATCTTGTCCGTGTAAGTGAGGTTATGATCCGTCAGAAAAAAACGTTGCTCTAGCGCGAGCATCCTGTCGATTGGATGGGTGTCTGACGGAAGTCCATCCATGAAATTTAACATTGGGTCTTCGGCGCTCCCCTGCCCCAATGCCGCCCTAAATTCCGGCGTATACAAAGCATATAAGTCGTCCCGATCTATCCAACGAAAATAATTGACGAGCCGCGCATCCCCATTCAGTGAGGCGCCACGTAGAAGCTTCCTAAGCCGTCGAAATAATGGAAGTCTCTGGTCCAATCCCCTTGCAAGGCGTTCCATTGATTGGCGCATTTTTTTTGGTAACAACGACAAGTAAGGATCGGTTAACAATGCACGATGACGCCGGTAGCCAGTAAATAAATCGTCGCCGCCGGCTCCGGAAAGTAAAACCTTAATTCCCTGTGCTCTCGCCAAGCGGCTAATATACAAAACATTTAGGGCCGCCGGATCAGCTAACGGCTCATCCAATTGCGCAACCATGGCGGGGAGATCTGCAACGAATTGTGATGCTTGAACATTAACTATCTCTAGCGGAACTGACAGGTGATCGGCTGCACGGCGCGCGTAGGGCAAATCGTCCGTAAAACCATCGCCTCCAGAATTTGATGTATCGATCGTAAAGCAGCGGATATCGGAATTAATCTCACGCGCTAACGCGACAATAGAACTTGAATCTAATCCACCAGATAAAAATGCTCCGACTGGTACGTCGGCGACCATTTGACGATGAACAGCTCGTCGAAGATGTTGCTCAGTCTGTAAAATTATGTCCGACTTTGTGCCTCTATTGGCCGAGCGGTACGACAAACTTGATAGTGGCTGTTGAAGACGAAATATTGGGAGATGGTACCAAGTCAAGTGCTCTTCAATTTGGCCATTGCGAGCCCAA